>NZ_JBNPLQ010000006.1:0-91475 GCF_050313575.1 Candidatus Pseudoscillospira sp. SGI.172
GTGGATGGATGCGGTGTCCATCTACATCATCCCGGTGGGCGCGCTCATTTCGGCGGTCATCTTCTTCTGGATCATGGGGGACGGCTTTGCCCGCTCCCAGGTCCAGCTGGGCCGTCAGAGACCCCTGGGCAAGTGGCTGGAGCCCATGGGAAAATATGTGTTCTGCCTCATCACGGCGGCAGTCATCCTTCTGGGCATTTTCTGCGGCGGTATCTGAATCAAAAAAACGGGCCCGGAGACGGTTTTCGTCTCCGGACCCGCATTTTGTCATTCCTGTCCCAGAATGACGATGCCCACCGCCGCCACGGCGATGACCAGGTACTGGGATTTGGTCAGCTTTTCTTTGAGAATGAGGCGGCTCCACAGCAGGGAGGCCACGCAGTAGGAGGAGATCATGGGGGCGGCCACGATGGGGTTGGCCCCGATGGCAAAGACGTAGGCGAACTGGCCTGCCGTCTCGCACAGAGCCGCCACGACCTTGGGCTTCTCCCGGGAGATCTTGAGGGGCTGCTTCTTGACAAGGACCACGTAGATAAAGGCAAACACGGCCATCAGCAGGAAGGTCAGCTCGTAGGCGATGTTGGCCTGCTCCTCGGCAATGACGGTGTCCAGCAGCAGGGCGTCGGCAAAGGTGCCCAGGCCGTCGATGAGGCAGTAGAGCAGCGGGAAGGCGATGGCGATGATGCTCCGGCTGTGCTTGACGTCTGGGGTCAGGCCCTCGGAGGCGCGGAGGGCATCGTCCTTCCGTTTTTCGATGACCGACAGGGCGAACACGCCGGCGCAGACCAGCACCACGCCGAACAGCTGTAGTCCGGACATGGTCTCGCCCAGGAAGAAGAAGCACAGCAGGGCGGCCACCGCGCCGGAGGAGTTGCACACCGGGGAGGACACCGACAGCTCAATGTAGCGCAGGCCCACATAGCCCAGGATCATGGACAGAATGTAAAGGGCTGAGGCGGGGAGGTAGGTGATGATGTCGGCGGGGGAGAAGGGGGTGCCGGTGGCGATGAGGAAAAGGGCATGGATGCCCATGACCGTGCCCACCGCCATGACCATCTTCCAATGGCTGTATTTGTCGTCGGGCCTGGAGCCCATCTTGGAGAAGAGATCGGAGCCGCTCCAGAAGAGGATGGCAATGAGCGAGAGAAGAAACCAGTTCACAGGGAAAACGTCCTTTCAAATCAACTTTATTTATTGGTTCAAAAAGGACGGGGCCGGAGGCGGCCTGCGGGGGAACCGGGTGTTGTGCCAGCATTGAACACGTTTGGCAGGTCTTACTATCACAAGGCAGGCGCCTCCTTTCATCGGCCGAAAGACCGGTAACGATTTATTATATCAAAGGATGGCGTCTCTGGCAATTCTATTTTGACAAATTTCGTCACAGAATGGGCTGTTCTTCCGCGCCCAGGCGGGAGGCCAAAAGCCCCACCGAGCCGTCGGTGGCCGCCGAGAGGAGGTAGCGGTAGACTCCGGCCTTTTGCTCCTCGTACAGATCCAGTTTCTGATAGAGCTCCTTGTAGTAGTCAAAGGTCATGCGCTTGGTGGCGATGGTCCTGCGCAGGGTGGACTGAGTGTTCACCAGGCTGTCCCCCCGCTTGCGGTAGTAGTAGAGAGGGCGGGGCACCGCTGTGATGAGGCGGGCGTACTCGATGTAGTCAAGATTGAAGAGAAAGTCCTCACACCAGTTCACGCCCGCCGGGCAGCGCAGCCGGTGGGCCTCCACGATGGAGCGGCGGTAGAACTTGTTCCAGAGCACGCCGTAGTAGTAGTTGGCGGGGGCCTTCATCATCTGCTCGGCAAAGTCCCGGCGGGTGAGGACCCGCTCCGTCTTGATATGCCCCCGCTGGGCCACCCGGTCTCCCGCCACCCGGTAAAAGTGGCTGATGACCAAATCTCCCCCGGTGCTCTCCGCAGCGTGGACAAAGGTGTCTGTGGCGTCGGGAGTGAGCCAGTCGTCCCCGTCCAAAAACTGTAAGTATTTCCCCCGGGCCTGATCCATGGCCCGGTTCCGGCTGTCCGAGACGCCGGTGTTTGGCTTGTCGATGAGCCGGAAACGGCTGTCGGCCCGCTCGTAGGAGCGGCAGATGTAGGGGGAGGCGTCGTCACTGCCGTCGTTGACCAGCAGCGCTTCAAACTCCCGGTAGCTCTGGGCCCGGATGGAGTCCAGACACTGCTCCAGGTAGGGGGCTACGTTGTAAACTGGGACAAGAATGGATACCAGCGGTTCTCCCATAAGGGCACCTCGCATTTCAAAAAGTCATTTCTGCTATTGTAGTATGTTCCGGCCCCCGCCGCAAGCCCCCAGCCAAAAGTTTGTGAGGAGGAAAATTTCTCTTGACAAGATTAGAATATTTGAATATAATAAAATTAGAAATTGGAGGTGATCCTGTGGAGGAGGAATACCGGGCGGAAGCGGAGCTTCTGAAGGCTCTGGCCCACCCCGTGCGGCTGGAGATCGTCCACGGCCTGTTGTGCTGCGGCTGCCGCAACGTGGGGTGCATGGTGTCCCACACGGGACAGTCCCAGTCCTGCGTCTCCCAGCACCTGGCCCGGCTCAAGGCGGCCGGGGTGGTGAAGGCGGAGCGGGCCGGCAACGAGGTCTACTACGAAATCGACGACGCCAGAGTGCCGAAGCTGCTCTGCGCCCTGTTCCCGAAGGAGGGAGAAAAATGAGTTACGACATTCTGGTCATCGGTGCCGGGCCCGCCGGGCTGTCCGCCGCGCTTCAGGCCCGGGTCAGGGGCAAATCGGTGCTGGTGGTGGCCGGAGACGACCGGGACAACGCTCTTTACAAGGCCCATCAGGTCGACAACTACCTGGGCCTGCCCGGCCTCACCGGCGCGGAGCTGCTGGACCGCTTTGCCGCCCACGCCAGAGAGACCGGCGTGGAGCGGCGGACCGGCCGGGTGCTGGGCGTCATGCCTGTGGGGGACCGCTTCTATGTCAGCATCGACTCCGACATGGAGGAGGCCGGGGCGGTGATCCTGGCCCTGGGGGTCAGCCGGGGGAAGAAGTACCCCGGCGAGGCCGAGTTCCTGGGCCGGGGTGTGAGCTACTGCGCCACCTGCGATGGCGCGCTCTACCGGGAGAAGCGGGTGGCGGTGGTGGGGCTGAGCGCCGACGCCCCCGAGGAGGCCGCCTTCCTCAAACAGCTGGGCTGCCAGGTCACCTATGTGGCCGCCAAACGCCCGGAGCACCTGGAGAACGACATTCCCTTCGTCAAGGGCGTAAAGCTGGAGATCCGAGGGGAGAAGGCCGTGACGGTCCTGGAGGCCGACGGGGAGGAGATCCCCTGCGACGGCGTGTTCCTCCTGCGGCCCTCCTTGGCTCCGGCAGACCTGCTGCCCGGACTGGAAACAGACGGGGGCTACATCACTGCGGACCGGGACGGACGGACCAACATTCCCGGTGTGTTCGCCGCCGGAGACTGTACCGGCCTTCCCCTTCAGGTTTCCAAGGCCGTGGGGGAGGGGCTGGTGGCCGGACTCCGGGCCGCCGAATATTTGGACCAAACCAGACAAAAATAACTGCGACACAAAGAAAGGAAGATTTGAGTATGGCACTGATTCATTTTAACGAGGCCGGTTTCGACAAGGCGCTCCAGTCCGACAAGCTGATGATGGTGGACTTCTGGGCCACCTGGTGCGGCCCCTGCAAGATGCTCACCCCCGTCATGGAGCAGCTGGCCCGGGAGTATGAGGGCAAGGACGTCATCATCGGCAAGGTGGACGTGGATGAGGAGACCCCGCTGGCCCAGCGCTACGGCGTCATGAGCGTCCCCACCGTCATCTTCTTCCGCGACGGCAAGGAGATCGAGCGCAAGGTGGGCGCCATGCCCCCCGCCGCCTACTCTACCGTCCTGGACGCCAATCTGTAAGATGCGGATCATGGCAATCGACTACGGCGACGCCCGCACGGGCGTCGCCGTCTCCGACCCCACCGGCCTGTTGGCGGGCTTCACCACGGTCATCCAGAGCCGCAAGCCGGAATTCGTGGCCGCGGAGTTGGCCCGTCTGGCCCGGGAGCAGAGGGCGGAAGAGCTGGTGATGGGCTTCCCCCGGAACATGGACGGCACCGAGGGCCCCCGGGCGGAGCTCTGCCGCGCCTTTGCCCGTCAGGTGGAGGAGGCCGCCGGGATGCCGGTGCGCCTCTGGGACGAGCGGCGCACCACCGTGGAGGCCCACGCCATCCTCTCCGCCGCGGGAAAAAAGACCAAACAGCACAAAAAGAACGTGGACGCGGTGGCGGCCACGCTCATTTTGGAGGGCTATCTGACCTATCGCCGCACCCATCCGGACTGACGCCTTTCCCGACGGGCCTGCGGAACAGCTCGGACAGGCCCACACAGATGAGAAACCCGCCGAAGAGCCGGTGGAGGAGCGCCGTGTCCAGCGCGGTGGCTGCCCAGGCAGCCAGAGCGGTTCCCACCAGCCCGGAGAGGACGGCGGGGAGGAGGACGCTTCGCTCCACGAACCCGTTTTTCACGTGGGCTGGGAGGGCCATGGCGGCGGTGGGAAGGAAGTAGAGCAGGTTGATCCCCTGGGCCAGCGTCTGGGGCATCCCCGCAAAGACAGTCATGTAGATGAGCAGAAGGGTTCCGCCCCCCACGCCGAAGCCGGAGAGCACCCCCGCCGCCAGACCGGCCAGAAAGGCCGCCATCAGGAGAAAAACGCGGCCCGGACGCCCGCGTAGAGAATGAGCAGGGCAAAACCCCGGCGCAGCCAGGTCATGTTCAGCCGCTTGAAGAGCACGCCCCCCAGCGTTCCTCCCGCCAGACCGCCCAACAGGTAGGGAAGGGCGGCGGAGAGGGCCAGCCCGCCCCGGAGGAAGTAGATCCCGGCGGACAGGGCGCACAGGGGCAGGATGACCGCCACCGAGGTGGCGAAGGCCCGCCGGTCCCCAAGGCCCCTCCAACGGGCCAGGAGAGGCACCAGAAGCATCCCGCCGCCCCCGCCGAAGAACCCGTTGATGAGCCCGGCGGCGCCGCCCGCTACAGCAGAGCGCAGCTTGTTTTTTTCCATTGACACGCAGAGACCCCCTCCCGCCGTAGTTTGGGCGGGAGGGGGTCTTTTTATCCGTGTTCGATCCCAGTCAGGCGGAGAATGGTGTCTCCCGCCAGCATGAGTCCGGCGCAGGAGGGAACCCAGGCCACGCTGCCGGGCACACTCCGGCGGCCGGGCGGGGGCGCCTCCCGATCCTCGGGACGGCGGGGGGCCTCCGGGGACCAGAGAACCCGGTGGTGGAGAATGCCCCGGTTCCGCAGCTCTTTGCGGATCACCCGTGCCAGGGGACAGCCCTCTGTCTTGGAGAGGTCGGTGATGCGGAACTGGGTAGGGTCCAGCTTGTTGCCGGTGCCCAGGGCGGAGACGATGGGCACCGACCGGCTCAGGGCGGTCTGGATCAGATCCAGCTTGCAGGAGACCAGGTCGATGGCGTCCACGATATAGTCGTATTCCACAGCGAAAAAGGTCTCCCGGTCCTCCGGAGTGTAGCGGTAGAGAAGGGGATGAACCTTGCAGTCCGGGGCCAGGAGCGCCACCCGGCGGGCCATGGCCTCGGCCTTGGGCTGCCCCACAGTCTCCCGGGTGGCTTCCAGCTGGCGGTTGAGGTTGGAAAGCCCCACTTCGTCGCAATCGGCCAGGGTCAGCTCTCCCACACCGGAGCGGGCCAGCGCCTCCACGCACCAGCTGCCCACACCTCCCAGGCCCAGCACCGCCACATGGCTGCGGGCCAGCTTCTCCATCGCCTCTGCACCCAGCAGCATCTCGGTGCGGAGAAAAGCTTCGTCTCCCATCATTCACATACCTCCTGATAAAAACCGCCCCGCGGAAGCTCTCCCGCGGGGCGGTCTGGGTTCAATGTTACGCCGCCGGGCTCTTGGAAACCTCGGGGGCAGCGGACTCAGCCGCGCCGCTCTCGGCGGGGGCCTCGGACTCGGCTGCACCGCTCTCCGCGGGAGCCTCACCGGCGTCGGAGATGGTGTTGGCCTGACCGACATACTTCATGCCGTCGGCGGCAGCGGCCTCCACGTCGTCGGTGATGCCGGTCAGCCATTCGGCCTGGTCGGCAGACTGCTTGGCCGAGATGGCCAGGCTCTTCCAGTAGGGCTCCTCCGTCTTTTCAAAATAGACGATGTGCCAGCCCTGCTGTCCGGACTGGGTGTTCTCAATGAGCTCCACATCGCCGCTCTTGCGGGCGGGGTCGAAGATCCACTGGTCAAAGGCGTCGAACATCTGGCCCTGACGGACAAAGGTGTACTCGCCGCCCTTGGAGACGGAGCCGGGATCCTCGGAGTTCTCTCTGGCCAGCTTGCCGAAGCTCTCCTCGGTGGCCTCGCCGGCCTTCCACTCGTCCAGGAGGGACTGGGCCTTGGCCTTGGCGGCGTCCATCTCCTCCTGAGAGGGTACCTTGCTGCCTTTGTCGTCGGTGGTGTCGGCGTCGCTGGTCTCCGCCTTGATGAGGATGTGGCGGATATCCACGGTGGGGTCCTGTACCAGAGTGCGGTCCAGGAAGAGAACCACGGTATAGCCGTTGGAGGTCTCCAAGGCTGTGACGTCTCCGGACTTGCGGGCGGGATCCATCAGCCAGCCGGCGATGGCGGAGGCGTTCTGGGTGAGCACACTGCCCTGGACCTTCTCATTGAGGGAGTAGCCGGCGTCGGCGTAGTTCTCCTTGGCGCTCTCGGCCACGTAGTTGGGGGCGGCGGCGATGAAGGCGGCCTCCCGGTCGGAAGCGGCCCGGATCTCGGCCACGGCGGCGTCGGCGCTGGCCTTGGCGGCGTCCATGGCGGCCTGTTTCTCCTCGTCGGTGGCCGTGACGGTGTTGCCATCGGCGTCCTTCACAGGATCTCCGTTGGCGTCGGTGGGATCAGCTGCGGTACCGTCGATCTGAAAGGAACGATAGGTGTAGCTGTCCAGATCGTTGGGGTTTTCGTTGTAGTAAGCCTGGAGCTCCTCGTCGGGGTAGGAGAGGCTGTTCTGGTGATACTGCTCGTACTCAGAGGCCAGTACGGCCTTTTCCAGGTTGCGGGCAAAGACCTTCTCAGTGACTCCGTTCCCATAGACCTGAGCAAAATAGGAACTGCGGGTCAGGCCGTTCTGGGCACAGACCTTGTCGATCTGGGCAAAGGTGTCGTCGATCTGGGACTGTCCATCCTCAGAGAGGGTGTATCCTTCGGCTGCGGCAGCCTTACACAGCGCGGCCACCTGCTTGAGGCTGTCCAGTCCGGTCTCCCGGAAGTAATCGGCGTAGGTCTTTCCATCGGCCTCACTGTACCACTGCTCGCCGTCTCCCTTGGAGGGGTCGTAGCCGGTGGAGATCCCATAGGCGGAATACATCTGATACATGGAATACTGGTTGTTGCGGGCCTGCACATAGTAGTACTGGAGATCGGGCACCTTATAATCGGTTCCGTCCACCGTGGCCGCCGTGGCGGTCTTGACCCAGAAATTGGAGTTCCACACAAGAAGGGCGGCGGCAGCCACCGCGCAGACCACGCCGACCACTGTGTAGGCGGTTTTCTTCTGCTTGGCAGCCTGGGCCTCGGCGCGTTCTTTGAGCTCCCGCTGGGTGAGACCCGCAGTCGAATCGCTCTTGCGCTGCTGTTTTTTATCGGATGCGCTCATGCAGTTCAGTCCTCTCATTTTTACCTGTCAGGAAGGGGTTTCCTGAAAGCGGCGCTTCCTTTGCGGGAAGCGTTTTACGCAAGTTGTTATTATACAGGAAAACGCTCTTTCTTGCAAGCCCCAAACGAAATGGGAAAAAGAAAAACCGCTGTAAACAGCGGTTTTAAGCCGTATTTGGAGGAAAAAATAAAGATCCCCCGCCTTAGCCGTGTGGACCCATTTAAAACCTGCACGTCTCCGGCAGGTGGGTTGCCTCCGCACCGATTCACCGCTTCCAACTTCCGGCAGATGCCGGGAGGCCTGCGATCCGCGGCGCGAGTGAGCGTCCCGTTTCATAAATGTGGGTTTAAATAAGACCCATCACGCACCAGGCAGGGGAACAAGCCTTTTTCAGTTACTCCTCGTCGCCGTCTTCGTCCTGGAACAGGTCCTCCATGAACTGGTCATAGACCTCCTGGAGCTCCTCTTCACTGTCCAGGGTGGACAGCTGCTCCTCACCGTTTTCCGCAACGACCTTCAGGATGATAAGCCCGTTTTCCTCTTCGTCGTCGCCCTTCTCCTCGCCCTCCGCGCCGGTGTCCGCAGGGAAGAAGGCCATGTAGACCTGTCCCTTGTACTCAATGGTGTCTACGTGCTCCAGCTCGAATTCATTTCCGTCCTCATCGGTGATAGAGACAAAATCGGGACCGTATTCCTCGCTCATGCAGGACGCCTCGCTTTCTCATTGTCTTGGGTGTTTTTATTGTACCCCGCTGTGCGGAAAAATGCAAGTCGGGTCTTTTGAAATTTTTACCGCGCTTTTTAAAATATGGGTCATTATCCCTGAAATGTAAATAATTAGGGTGGACAAACGGTCAACTCGTGATATAATGTAAAAATCGGTTTCTTCTGTCGTGACAAGGAATCACATCAGACCACCATTTCCGGAGGTGTCAAAGTGGCTGAACAACATTCGAACCATCCGCAGAAACGTCCCGCCGAGGGGACTGCCCGCAGGCACAAACGCGGGGGCGCCCATCGCGCCCTGACGGTGATCGGCACGCTTTTGCTGGTCTTTGCCATCACATGTTCCTTTCTGGCGTGCTTTGCCGCGGTCTACATCAAGACCGTCATTCTGCCCCAGACCGAGCTGGACGTGGCGGACTATCCCATGAATCTCTCCAGCACCATCTATTATACCGATCCAGAAACGGGGGCGGTGTCGGAATACGAGACCCTGCACGGGGATCAGAACCGCGTCTGGGTGGCCTATTCCGAGATCCCGCAGAATCTGATCCACGCCGCCGTGGCCATCGAGGACCGGCGCTTCTACGACCACCACGGCGTGGACTGGATCCGCACGGCCAAGAGCATCCTCACCATGTTCACCGGCGGGAGCATCCAGGGCGGCTCCACCATCACCCAGCAGCTCATCAAAAACCTGACCACCTACGACGACGTCACCGTCAAGCGCAAGGTGCTGGAGATCTTCCGCGCCCTGGAGTTTGACAAGAAGTACTCCAAGGAGCAGACGCTGGAGTGGTACCTCAACTATATCTACTTTGGCCGCCGGAGTTACGGGGTATACACCGCCTCCTACGCCTACTTCGGCAAGAGTGTCGATCAGCTGAGTCTGGCCGAGTGCGCCAGCCTCATCAGCATCACCAACAACCCCTCTCTCTACGACCCCTACACCCACCCCGACCAGAACAACTACCGCCGGGGACTGGTGCTGGACGCCATGTGCAAGGAGGGCTATATCTCCGAGGCGGAGCGGGACGCCGCCAAGTCCGAGGTCCTGACCTTCCAGAGTGCCAGCGCCGGGGACCAGAACAGCACGGTCTACAGCTGGTACACCGAGCAGGTCATCACCGACGTGACCAACGACCTCATCAAAACCTATGACTACTCCGAGACGGTGGCCCGGGATCTGGTCTACTCCGGCGGCCTGGAGATCTACGCCTGCGTGGATCCCAAGATCCAGTCCGCAGTGAACGAGATCTACTCCAACGTGGAGAACCTGCCCTACACCTCGGCCTCCGGCCAGCAGCTCCAGTCCGCCATCGTCATCGTGGACCCCCGGGGCAACGTGGTGGGCCTGTCGGGCAAGATCGGAGAAAAGACGGCCAAGGACACCCGTGGCTGGAACCGGGCCACCCGGACCATCCGGCAGCCCGGCTCTTCCATCAAGCCGCTGGCTGTCTATGCCCCCGCTTTGGAGATGGGGCTCATTACCCCCTATTCCGTCTTTGAGGACAGCCCCCCCATGCTGCTGGAGAACAGCCCCTGGCCCTCCAACGTCAACCACCGCTACACCGGGCTCATGACGGTGTCCAACGCGGTCACCAACTCCACCAACACCGTGGCGGTGCGGGTGCTCCAGAAGGTCACCCCTCAGGTCGCCTTCGAATACCTGGAGGACAAGTTCGGCGTGGACCCCAACCACCTGGTGGTCAGCCGGATGATCAACGGCAAGGAGTACTCCGATATCGGCTACTCCCAGATGGCTTTGGGCGGCCTCACCGACGGCGTGTCCACCCTGGACATGGCGGGGGCCTACTCCGTGTTCCCCCGGGACGGGGTGTATATCAAGCCCCGCACCTACTCCAAGGTGGTGGACTCCAACGGCAAGGAGCTGCTCACCCAGGAGACCGAGGGCAAGGCTGTGCTCAAGGAAAAGACCACTTATTATGTCAATCAGATGCTCAAAGACGTGGTGAACGACGGCTCGGGCACCTACGCCAGCTTCCCGGGCATGACCATCGCCGGCAAGACCGGCTCCACCAACTCCAACAACGACCGGTGGTTCGTGGGCTACACGCCCTACTACACGGCGGCAGTCTGGGTGGGCTACGACAACCCGGAGCGGGTCAAGGCCTCCGGAAACCCGGCGGCCTCCCTGTGGAAGAAGGTCATGAGCCAGGTCCACGAGGGGCTGGAGAACAAGGACTTCACAAAGCCGGAAGGACTGGTGTCCGTATCCTACTGCCTGGACAGCGGCCTGAAGGCCACCGACAAATGCAGAAGCGACATGCGGGGCAGCCGGGTGGCGGTGGGTTACCTCTTCCCGGAGGATGTGCCCACGCAATCCTGTGATCTCCATACCATGGTGGAGGTGTGCACCGGCTCTCCCATCCTCAACGACTCGGGTGAGCCCACAGGCCGCTACCACCTGGCGGGGGAGTTCTGTCCGGAGACCTCCACGGGGGATGACGGCGAACCCGTCAAGGGCCGCACCAGTGTGGCCGTGCTGAATCTGACCCGGGAGTACCTGGGCGGTGTGATCCCCGAAGACGACGCCTATCTCCTCCGTTCTGTGGAGGCGGCTGGGACCTGCACGGTCCACACCAGTGAGATCTCCGAAGAGCCGGAGCCCTATGATCCTTCCCAATTCGACATCACCGATCCCTCCACCTGGCCCTCCGAGGAGCATGATCCGGAGTTTGACCCCGGAGACCCCTCCACCTGGCCCACAGCGGGGGGACATCCCTCGTCTCCCGAGCCGGGGGAGAGCGGGTCCCACACTCAGGAACCCACCCATACGCCGAACACCACTCAGCCCCCCGCCGCACACACGCCGGAGCCCTCGCAGTCGGCGGGCGGGGGAGGGGAGGATCCGCTTCTTCCTCCCGGGGCCTGATTCAAAATTTCTCACGAAGGGACACGCTTTTGCGTGTCCCTTCGTGATTTTTGTCAATTCTCCCCCATCTGCGTCCCCGAGAAATTAGCGGGTATTTTGAAAACTCGTCATTGCGTTTCGTAATGTACTGTGCTAAAATATATCACATCGTACAAACAAATGACTTTCATATACGGACACATTCGGGGAGGGCTTGCATAAGATGGGAAAACTGCCGCAATATTTTATCGTGGACGCGGACGCGCTGCCCGAGATTTTTCTCAAGGTGGCTGAGGCCAAACGGCTACTGGAGACCGGCGAGTCCGGGACGGTCAACCAGGCGGCCCGGCGGGTTGGGATCAGCCGCAGCGCCTTTTACAAGTACAAGGACTCCCTGCGGCCCTTCAACGACATGCTCAACGGGCGCATCATCACCTTTCAGATCCTGCTGAAAAATGAGCCCGGCGTTCTCTCTGCGGTACTGAACATATTTGCCCGCAGCGGGGCGAACATCCTGACCATCAACCAGAGCATCCCCGCCGGGGGCAGCGCGGTGGTCAGCGTGGGCACGGAGACCTCCGGTCTCACCATGACGGTGGAGGAACTGCTGGGCCAGCTGGGACAGGAGACCGGGGTCGTCCGGTGTGAAATTCTGGCTGGCTGAGCGCAGCCGTGGTCAGACAGCCCGAAAGGAGAGAATTCGATGGCAAAGGTAGCGATCCTGGGGTTCGGCGTGGTGGGGTCTGGCGTGGCGGAGGTCCTGCGACGCAACGGCCCACACATTGATGAAAAAATACATTCCGCGGTGGAGCTGAAATACATTCTGGACGTCCGGGACTTTCCGAACAGTCCCTTCGCGCCGTACGTCGTCCACGATTTTGCCCAAATCGAGGGCGATCCCGAGGTGGATATCGTGGTGGAGACCATCGGCGGAGCCACGATCGCCCGGGAATTCACCGAGCGCGCGCTCCGTGCGGGCAAGAGCGTGGTCACCTCCAACAAGGAACTGGTGGCCGAGCACGGCTACGAGTTGATGCGCCTAGCCCAGGAGCACGGGGCCAGCTATCTCTATGAGGCCAGTGTGGGGGGCGGCATCCCCATCATCCGGCCGCTGAAGCAGTGCCTGGCCGCCAACGAGATCACCGAGATCTGCGGCATCTTAAACGGCACCACCAACTACATCCTCACCCGGATGATCCGGGCGGGGCTGCCCTTCGGGGAGGCACTGAAGGAGGCCCAGGCTAACGGCTATGCCGAGCAGGACCCCACCGCCGACATCGAGGGCCACGACGCCTGCCGGAAGATCTGCATCCTGGCCTCTCTTGCCTTCGGCCGCCACGTGTACCCGGCTCAGGCCCCCACCGAGGGGATCTCCGGGGTGGCCCTGGCCGATGTGGCCTACGCCGAGTCCTGCGGCCGGAAGATCAAGCTGCTGGGCCGGGCCATCCGGGGGACGGACGGAAAAGTCCGGGCCTTTGTGGCCCCTCACCTGGTGGACGGGGAGAATCCCCTGGCCGGGGTGGAGGATGTGTTCAACGCCATTACGGTCAAGGGCAACGCCATCGGCGACGTGATGTTCTACGGCAGGGGCGCGGGCAAGCTGCCCACCGCCTCGGCGGTGGTGGCCGACGTGATGGAGGCCGCCCGCAGCATGGACCGGCCCAAGTATCTGGACTGGGGCCCCGGCGGGGAGGATGTGGCGGTGCCGCCCGACGATGTAGCCAGCGCCTGGTACGTCCGGGCGGAGGCCTCTGCCGAGCAGGTCCGCGCCGCCTTCCCCGATGCGTCCTTCCTGGCCCGGGCCGGCGCTCCGGCCGGGGAGACCGTATTTCTCACCGCGGGAACCCTGACCCGGCCGGCCCTGGATGGGAAATTGACCGCGCTGACGCCCCGCTCCGTGTTCCGGATCCTGACCGACTGACGGCGGGCCGCCTCCCGGCATAAACTAGACCGTAAGCCTACAAGGGGGTACTTTCACATGGGACTCATTGTGCAAAAATTCGGCGGGAGCTCTGTCGCGGACGCAGACCGCATCCGCAACGTGGCCCGTATCATCACGGAGACTTATAAGCGCGGCCACAACGTGGTGGCCGTCCTCTCGGCCCAGGGTGACACCACCGACGACCTGATCGCCAAGGCCGCAGAGATCAACCCTCACGCCTCCAAGCGGGAGATGGATATGCTGCTGTCCACGGGAGAGCAGATCTCCTGTTCCCTCTGTGCCATGGCCGTCGAGGCCATGGGTCTCCCGGTGGTCTCCCTCACCGGCTGGCAGGCGGGGGTGCAGTCCAACTCCAGCTACGGAAATGCCCGCATCAACCGCATCGTCACAGAACGCATCCTCACCGAGCTGGACAGGCGATGCATCGTCATCGTCACCGGCTTCCAGGGGATCAACAAATACGGCGACATCACCACCCTGGGCCGCGGCGGTTCGGACACCTCGGCGGTGGCGCTGGCCGCCAGCCTCCACGCTGATCTCTGCCAGATCTACACCGACGTGGACGGCGTGTATACCGCCGATCCCCGGCTGGTCCCCGGCGCCCACAAGCTGGATGAGATCACCTTCGATGAGATGCTGGAGCTGGCCACTCTGGGGGCCCAGGTGCTCCACAACCGCTCCGTCGAGATGGCAAAACGCTACAATGTCAATCTGGAGGTCCTCTCCAGTTTCTCCGGAAAGCCGGGGACAAGAGTCAAGGAGGTCGTGAAAATCATGGAAAAATCCCATGTCAGCGGAATCGCAAAGGATAAAAATGTAGCCCGTCTGGCTCTGGTGGGCCTGGCCGACGAGCCTGGCATCGCCTTCCGGATCTTCTCCCTGCTGGCCCGGGAGAAGATCAACGTGGACATCATCCTCCAGTCCATCGGCCGGGGGGACAAGAAGGACATCAGCTTCACAGTGGCCAAGAGCGACGCCGGGGAAGCCACCCGTATTTTGGAGGAAAACCGGGAATACATCGGCTTCGACCACATCGACGTCAACGACAAGATCGCCAAGGTCTCCATCGTGGGGGCGGGCATGATCAACAACCCCGGCGTGGCATCCTCCATGTTTGAGGCCCTCTTCAATGCGGGCATCAACATCCATATGATCTCCACCAGTGAGATCAAGGTCTCCGTCCTGGTGGACCTGGACGACGCCGATCGGGCGGTCCAGGTGGTGCACAACAAGTTCTTCGGCGAAGTGGAGCTCCAAAGCGCCCTGTAAAGGGTGCGGAAAGACCTCCCGCCGCGGCATACGCCGCGGCGGGAGGTCTTTTTTCTGTTCCGGTCACCGGGAGGCCCGGGACTTGCGGGCGGAAGCGGGGGGGCGATCCAGAAGCTGGCACGGGTTGGGTTCAACAAAGCGGATGAGAAAGACCTCGTAGATCCGGACCAGCAGATTCCACTCATCCTTGCCCATGACGCCGGTCTCCTTCAGATTTCCCTTGCGCTGGAGCCACTTGGTGTTGCGGACCGAGCCGCCTGCGTGGAGTCCGTCCACGGGGACATTCTCCACCTCCTCCAGCGTGTGGCTCAGAGCGTTGAACATGGCCTGGATCATCAGCAGGTAGACACAGCGGTCTCCGGGGGAGAAGGTGGAGAGCCGGTCGGGGAACCCGTTGGTGAGCAGGGGGTTCTCCAGGTTCTGGGTGGTCCTGGCATAGGTCAGCACCACCGCATCCCAGGTGGCGTTGTCCACGGTGCCGGTAACGGGGAGACGGAACTCCCGCTGGAAGATCATCACCGCCTCCAGCGTCTCCTCTCCAAACAGCCCGTCGGGGACCAGCCGGGGGATGACGGGGTAGACATAGGAGATCTGCCGGAGCATGGCCTGGAGGCTCTTTACCGGCCGGCCCAGGTACTTGCTTTCGTCGAGCGCCATTGTTTAAAACCCTCCTTCCGTATCCCGGCTGCCCAGGGTCAGGGAATAGCCGGGGTATTGGGTCAGCCGGGTGGTGGTGCCGTAGGCGCTGCTGGCGTCAGCCCCGGCCGCCTTCTCCTGGGGGAAGAGGACCGGATTATCCAGCACGGTCTCCGACACCCCCTGGAACTCCCGGTAAAGGTAATCCCAGGTCTCTGCGTCCACCACGCCGGTCTCCGGCAGGTGTTTTTTATGCTGGAAAGCCCGCACGGCCTCCTCCGTCTCCGCACCGAACACCCCGTCCACCGTCACTGGGGGTATGGTGTCGTTAAACTGGGCCAGCATCGAGAGCATGTACTGGAGAATGCGCACCTTCTCCCCGGTGTCTCCCCGCTTCAGGGCATCGGGGTACTGGAAGGAGATGCCGAAATAGTCCTGCCCCTCGCTCACCAGCTCGGAGAGCTTTTTGATGCCCACGTAGAGATAGATCATCTTGTACCAGGTGGCCTCGCCCACGATGCCGTCAGAGGTGAGGTTGAAGATGGACTGGAACTTCCGCACGGCGGCCTCGGTCTGATCGCCGAACACCCCGTCCACCGGCCAGATCTTGGGGATGGCGGGGTAGTCCTGGGAAATGCGGTTCATGGCGGTCTGAAGAAAGGTGACGTTGGATCCGCTGCTGCCCTTGCGCAGCGGCGAGCCCGGGTAGGACTGCTGGATCCCCCGGATGGGGGCGTCTGTGACCAGCTCGATGTTGTTTCCGTAGTAGTTTCGCAGGATCTCCATGGAATCATATCCCTCCAAAGCCAGGTCCTGGCTGCCCCACTGGGACAGTCCGTCGCATGTGGTGGTGGTGCCGTTGCAGAACTTGGCGGAGAGGGGCTCCACGTTGCCCTGGCGGCGGATGTAGTCGGTGAAGATCTCATCCACCAGCTGAGAGATGTTCTCGAAGATGTTCCGCCCGGGGATGAACTTCTGATCCTGAGCGGTGGTGGAGGTGATCTGGAAGGGGTAGCCCCGGCTGCGGTAAAACTCGGTGTACACCCGGTTGAGGGCAAAGGAGATCTGTGCCAGGATGTTGGCCCGAAGGGCGGAGGGCTCCCAGGTGGGGTAGATCTCGCTGGAGGCCACGTTCTTGATGTAGTCAGGGAAGGAGACGGTGACGTTCTGCCCGCCGGAGCCCGCTGTGCCGATATGGACGGTGATGTACTCCGGGACGTAGGGGGTGGTGGTCAGTGCCATGGCATAGCCTCCTTATGTGAGCGGCTGGGGCGTGATCTGGACGATGTTGTAGGAGTTTCGGGGGATCTCGTGTTCGGCCATGGGGATGAGCTCCACCTCCTGAAGGGAGTTGACCCCGGGGAACACCTGGGCATCCTCCACGACCTCCTGCTGGTACCCGGGATGCTCCACCCGCAGGTCCACGGCGGTGAAGGGATTGACCGTTCCCGGCGTTTTGCTCTCCTGGGCAGGGGGCGCCGGAACTACGACAGGGGGGATCTCCCCGTTTTCATCGGTGATACGGACCGCCAGCAGGGTGTGTTTTTTGCCGGTCTGGCGCTGGCTGATGGCCACAGTGGCCCCAGCCACAGGGATCTGCGCCACGGAGGTATAAACCCGGGCGGAAATCGTTCCATTCTGGTACAAGCTTCATTCCTCCTTTTTTTATACCTATGCTGAGGGGTGAAAAATATTGACCAGCCCCTATCTACGGAGAAAATTTTTCATTTATTGTACGAAAGGGTGCACCTTTTCCCATATTTCCCGCAGGGATTGGAAGGAGGCGGCGACCCGGCCGCGGGCGGGTGTACGACCGCCTGCTGGAGCTGTGCGTCCCGGTGTGCTTTCGGGGGGAGAGCCAGCGGCAGGTCCTGGGGGCGGAGAAGCTCCGCTCCTTCCGGGCGCTGGCGCAAAAAGAGCCCCGCCGGGGCAAAGACCCAGACGGGGCAACCGGGGAGAATGAAAATTACTTGTCGAACGCCGGGTTGACGAAATAGACGTTTTTCTGGTCCATGCGCTCTTTGGCCAGCCGGACGGCCTCGCCGAAGCGCTGGAAGTGGACGATCTCCCGCTCCCGAAGGAAGCGAATGACGTCGCTGACGTCGGGATCGTCGGACAGGCGGAGGATGTTGTCGTAGGTGACCCGGGCCTTCTGCTCAGCGGCCATGTCCTCGCTCAGATCGCAGATGGGGTCGCCCTTAACTGCCATGGAAGCGGCTGTCCAGGGGAAGCCGGAGGCGGCGGTGGGATAGATGCCGGCAGTATGGTCCACAAAATAGGCATCGAAACCGCCGGTCTTGATCTGCTCTTCGGAGAGGCTCCGGGTGAGCTGGTGGACGATGGTTCCGATCATCTCCAGGTGGCCCAGTTCGTGCGTACCATGAGAATATATATGAGTATATTTTAATATGGCAGTTTGGGATATATGCGGATATTCATATCCCCGCCGCCGCTCCGACGATTCCGGTTTGTTTTTGTGTATTCCACTTTCTGAAGGACACGTTTCAGAAGGTCATTTTTTTCTTTTGGGCTCTGTGCCAGAGGGTAAGAGGCCAAAACAGTGCGGATCATAGGGGAGATCGCCGCCCGGGCCTTTTCCTGATGCTCCATATGCTGAAGCTCTATCGAGATCTGCTCAAGCTGCGTTTGGTTTTCCTTCTGCCGCTCCGAAATAGCACGACTGCGCTGCAAGAAAATCTCCGTCGAATAGATTCCCTGCTCCACCAGCTCATAAGCGCGCGCCTCCTGCGCGGCAAGCTGATCGTGCTCCTTTTGCAGCGCGGAGAGGGCTGCGCGGAGCGCGCCGGAAGAGTCACCCTGGGCCGGATCTGACTTTGTGGACTGATATTCCAGATCAAAGTTCTCCAGCCATTCCCTCATGGCCTGAAGGACGCCCTGCTCGACCACCACCAGGTTGGAGGCAACGGTGGGACAGTATGTATGCGGACAGAGCAGCGTCTCCTGCCGGCCGTTTTGATAGGGCCGCCGTACCATGGCGTGGCCACAGCTTCCGCAAATTACCAGGCCGGAGAGAGGATTCTTCATGGCAACCTGCTTAGGTCCGGGTCGGCTTGGATTGTCCAGCAGAAATTTTTTCACATCATCAAAGACCTCTTGGGAGATCTGCCCCCGGTGGCGTCCCGGATAGAGCGAGACATCCTCCTGGGAACTGCGTGGACGGGAGACGCGCACCTCTCCATCCACAACGGATTTTTTAGCCGGACGGTAATTGTGCCGGACCCAGCCGGCATTGACAGGGTTGATCAAAATCTCCCGCACCACGGCCGCCGTCCATTTTTTTCCGGACGGGGAAGGGATGGACATCTCGTTCAACTTGGTGGTGATGGCGGCGGAACCCATCCGGCGGGTGGTGCCGTCAGGCATGGGCTGCGGATGGCTGGCCCAGTAATACATGAGCTGAAGGACCTCGGAAGCCCCGGTGTCATCCGGCTCCAGCGTATAGCCCTTTTCGTGCTCCAGCTTGACTCTTCGCCAGCCGTAGGGGGCCTTGTTGGCAATCCATTTTCCCTCTTGGACGCTGAACAGGCGGCCGCGCTGGATCCGGCGATTAATAGCCTTGTATTCCCGGCGGGACATGAACAGGCCGAACTCCATGTATTCCTCGTCGTACTCGTCGTCCGGTCGGTAAGTCTTTTCCGGTGTGACAATCAGCGTGCCGCTGTATCGAAATGCCTGGGCGACCACGCCCTGATCAATGGTATCTCCGCGGGCCAGACGTGGGATCTCCATCACCAGGACGCCTTTCCAGGCTCCCTGCTCCACCGCGTCCAGAAGTTTTTGCATCTGTGGACGTTCCGCAATGGTGTCTCCGGACATGACGCCCTCTTCGTAGATGTAGGTCACATTGATCTGCATCTTCGCTGCCAAAGACAGCAGCGTTTCCCGGTGGCGCTTCAGTGTGTCCCCGGATCCCTGGGCCTCCATCTCCATATCCTTTCTGGATTTTCGGAGGTACATGCAGTATTCGTTGGAACTGTTTGTGCTAAAGGGCATAGGGGTCACCTCTTAATCTTTGTGATCAGTCATGTACACATTTGGAGCACGGGGTAAGCCCTCTCGCCGGCGCTTTGGAGAGCGTGGACTCGTAATAAGTGCCGCCGTTGCGGTTGGGATCGTAGTAGTACCGCTGTGGAAATACTGGACATCTGGGTCTCGGGGATCCAATCGGCCTTGGCGTTGAGCACAACAAGCGCTGCGACCGCGGCGAGGGGCGGGATGTACGTCGTCTCATATAAATTCTGGTTGATAATTATGCATGAAAAGCTGTGCGTAAAATCACTAATAAAATGTGGCGCCGCATATCTTCAGCGGGCGCGGATCTCATCGATGGTCTGAACTTTCCGCCTTGATCCTGTATAGCGGATGTCTGAGCCAGCAGATCACGATAATAAGTGGAATCGTCTGAATCGGATCGCGGAAACCGTAGACAAGGTAATCAGTATCATCAGAAATACCTTTGGACAGCAAGCCGCCTGCAGCAGAAATCAGCTTTTGTCTGCAGAGCAGGAGAAGGTAAAGGAACTCACGAGGGAAATTATCTTAAGGAAGAAACACAATAACTGAGATGCGACGGGTAACAGTATCGGTTCCAGAAAGCGTTGACAAAAGAATCCTTAACTCATTGAGGCTGGAATGGCCAACGAGTTTAGCAAGAAGGACAGCGCGCGAGCGCGGCATGGGACAAACCGCATTTTGAATAGGATTTTCTGAGGAGGTGGCAGTGATGATTGAGCCCCAGGGAAATTTGGTCAAGACCTATCATTTTAAAGATTGCACAGTAGAGGTCTATGACGCTGCCTACGCCGGAAAAACGGAGGCGGAGCTAGATCAGATCCGGCTGGAGGCCCGCCGGGTGGCCTGTGACATTGTAGACCGGGCGGCGGCCAGAGGGATCAAGGTGTAAAAAAACCTGCCCGGAAGGGCAGGCTCACGAAAGAGAGGGGGACGAGCTGTGGGTCTGTCCGTGGACGACAAGTTCTGGATATCGGCGGCGGCCCTGATTCTTTGGGCCGCTTGCCGAATCTAAAACCATCTGCCAAGGTAGAACGGAGATCGTCACCTGTAAAAGGGCGGAGTAGCCGTTGCTTTTCATTCCTGCGGGATATGTTGAATTGTATAAACATATAATGTGCAACTCAAATAGTTTGCCATGTTATTGGCAACGATGCAAGGCGGAGTTTGATAGAAGTAACAGCTTGCCATAGAACGGCATACCAATAATTAAGGAGAGAGTATATCCAAACCCTTATCATTGAGTTTTTCATAGGCAGAACTGAAGGAGACCAACATGATTAAGTCATACGCTGCATCGCGCACACATAAACTATTATTAAATTTTAAACCCAGTCCGGATTGTTGTTTATCTGGAATTGCGTTAAACGATCTGAAAAATCTTTCAAAAACAATCGTATTTATATGGCTGAGAAACAAAACTGGGCTTTGGTTTCATATTAACTCGGTTCGTGACGGTTTCGTGGATGGATATGCTTTAATCCAAAGTCAATGGATATATCAACGTATTCCAATATCCCGGATCTATGCATATTACTAATTCCTGGTTTTAAATATGATTAGTGTTCGGAGGAATCAACGTGACCGATTTTCAAAGGAACCCGGGACATTTGATGCACACACAATTTATGCCTGCATTTGTCGAAGGTGCCAATCATGATTTTATGCAGAGCGATTTAACAGAGGTAATTGTAAAATTCAGCGGCGATATTCAATCCATCAGACAGGATTTGGATGCCCAAGTTGAAATTTTGCTGAAAGGATATGCCATTATTACATTAAGTCCGAATAAGATCGGACGGTTATACTCCTATCCGCAAATTGAAAGCGTTGAAATCCCCAAAAATCTATACATTGGAGGTTTATACAACCTTACCTCCTCCTGTATCCGCGCCGTTCAAAGTACAAACAGTTATGGCTTAACAGGGAAAGGAGTCATTGTATCGGTTATTGACTATGGGATTGACTATATGCACCCCGACTTCCGAAAAGCAGATGGAAAAAGCCGGATATTATACTTATGGGATCAGACAGTTGCGGGAACACCGCCTGATGGATTTTCGGGCGGTTCTGAATATTCGAATGAACAGATCGATCAGGCAATACAATCATCGGATCCATATTCCGTGGTTCCAAGCATAGATGCCGGAGGCCACGGTACAGCAGTTGCCGGGATCGCGGCAGGAAATGGAAGCGAGAATCCTGATAACATTGGAGTTGCTCCTGAGTCAGATCTGATAGTTGTTAAAATTGGTCAAAGAGGGTTTCGTTCTTTTGCCCGTACAACAGAATTAATGCGCGCGATAAAATATGTCATTGAAAAATCCCGTCAATTAAATCAGCCAGTTGTGATTAATATGAGCTTCGGGATGAACGAAGGTTCCCACCGTGGGGATTCCTTATTTGAAACCTATGTTTCAGATATCAGCAGCGAATGGAAAACATCCATTGTTGTTCCAACAGGCAATGAGGCTGCAGCCGGGCACCATTATTCGACAAAATTGCGCTCTGACAGCGTAAAGGTTGTTGAATTTTTTGTTGCAAACGGAATCAGTAAATGTTTCCTTTCCGTTTGGAAAGATTTTGCCGACATATTCTCAGTGGAGATGGTTTATCCCGACGGCTTCTCCTCGGGAATCATCAGTTTGGAAAACCAAATTCGGAACATTAGTGTTGGTAATTCTGTCATGACCGTTATTTATAGACAGCCCAGTCATTATTCTGTTAGACAGGAAATCAGTTTTAACATTCAATCTGCCAACGGAATGATTCCCTCCGGGCTTTGGAAATTGCGTTTTGTTACGTCTTCGATTGTAAACGGAAAAATTGAAATTTGGCTGCCGACGGTTGAAGAGGTTACTTCCAGTACTCGTTTTTCTAAACCGATTGAAACAATGACCATGACGATACCGTCTACAGCCAGGAAGGTGATCAAAGTCGCGGGTTACAACGATCGGGTTGGAAATATTGCTGAATTCTCTGGAATTGGGAGCGCAGAGGAGGCAGAACCCAGACCGGATGTGGCAGCCCCGGCTGTTTCTATTTTGGCACCCAAAAACGGCGGCGGCTATGATGCCTATACAGGCACTAGCATGGCGGCGCCGTTTGTTACCGGTTCGGCAGCGTTAATGATGCAGTGGGGAATTGTTTTGAAAAATGATCCTTTCCTATACGGTGAACGGCTGAAAGCCTTTTTACGTCTGGGTGCTGCCCGCAGACAGAATCAGGATTATCCAAACGCCTCATTTGGCTACGGCACATTATGTTTGAGCAATACAATGAGTTATTTGGAACGATACAAATGGGGAGGGGATAATCAATGGCTTTCAATATAGATGACGAACAGAATCTTCCGCTTTCAGAGTTTGTCAAATTGCCTACTACAGTAGATTTTCAGGCTCTCAATACGGAAAGATTCAAAATATTTGCCAAAAGTCGTCCCTACATACGTCTTGGAACTGAATTTGAAAACGGCTATATTGTAGGCTATATCAATTACGCTTATGTAACACAGCTGTTGAACGACCTGGGTGGTGACTTTTTATATTTTTTGCCTCGGATCATGTCACCTACAGATAGTCAGAGTAATGATGCATCCGGAATTACGCAGGTTCTTAACCAGCCATTTTTAAATTTGTCTGGTCGGGGCGTTATCATTGGCATTGTGGATACAGGAATTGATTATCGAAAAGATGCCTTTAAGTTTGAGGACGGCTCTACAAAAATCTTGGGAATCTGGGATCAAACCGTTGATGGAAACAGACAGGATGATTTATACTTTGGCTCCACATATACAAGTGACGATATTAATCGAGCCAATCGCGCTTCAGATCCCTACAGCATTGTGCCGTCGGTTGATGAAGATGGTCATGGAACGTTTTTGGCCTCTGTGGCGGCAAGCAATGAAACAGGCGAATATATTGGTGCGGCACCCAAAGCATATTTACTAATTGTCAAACTGAAAAAAGCCAGTCAGTATTTGATAGACCGTTATCTGGTTACAAATGACAACCCCAATCTGTACGAATCTACCGATTATATGCTTGGAATGAAATATATTCTTGATGCGTCGGAAAAATTCAATATGCCGATTGCCATGTGTATCGGAATGGGAACAAACGGGGGCGCACATGACGGCAGCACGTTGATAGAGGAGTATATCAGCTTCGTATCCCAGCGAGTGGGGTATGCCTTTATTACAGCTGTCGGGAACGAAGCCAATGCGAAACACCATACCCAAGGGAGAATACCTGCAACAAGAGCCTCGGACCGAATCAGCATCAAGGTGGGAGAGCAAGGGGCATCGTTTACAGTCATTATTCACAGCCCAGGATATGATAAAATATCGGCAGGAGTCACATCCCCCACTGGCGAAGCAGTATCCAGAGTGTCGTTTCAATCGGGACTCGAATACAGTAATCAGCTTATTTTGGAAAATACCAATATCACTCTTCGATACTTTCGAGATAACAACAATAATGTAATTGTTTCGTTCAAGAACGCCACTCAGGGAATCTGGAACATTATTCTATATGGGGATCTGATTATTAACGGCGAATATTGGGCATGGCTTCCGATCACCGGGCAGATCAGTCCTACCGTTGAATTTTTGAGACCGACACCTGAGTATACGACTGTAATTCCTTCTACGGCCCTACACGCCATTAAATGTGGTGCATACAACAGCAAGGATCAGAGCCTGCTTGTATCCTCATCGTGGGGGCCGACCAGGTTATTCCGGTTTGCACCGGATTTTGTTGCTCCCGGAGTAGATGTAAAAGGGATTTATCCTACAGGTTATGGAACAATGACAGGGACCAGTGTAGCAGCTGCCATAACGACAGGCCTTACCGCATTGCTGTTCGAGTGGGGGATTGTCAACGGAAATAAAACTGCGATGGATTCAGATCTTATCAGAAGTTATTTGATTAGTGGGTGTCAGCGAGAAAGCAACTTAACATATCCAAATGTACAATGGGGCTTCGGAAAGGTCAATCTATATGGTACCTTCGAGGTGATCAAAGAGTCTGCACTGGACTTTAATACAATAATTGAAGAAGGTGATTTTTTACAATGAGTAATGGTAATACGCCTAAGGATTTCAATACAAGTGGAGGCCTTGGCTATCTGCAAGTGAATACTTTTTTGCAGGGTGTTGGAAGTCCAACGCAAGGGGTGACTGTTCGTGTTTTAAATTCGGATACCAAATCGATCGTGAGCGAATCTCAAACTGATGCGCAGGGGCAGGTAAAAAATATTGCACTGATCACTCCTCCGATTGAGTACTCCCTGCAATACGGTTCACCCAGGCCCTTTAATCAATATGATGTACAGGTAATTTACCAGGACTATCAGTCAGCATATATCAGCAATGTTCAGCTTTTCCCGGGACAAACTGCAATCCAGAATGTTTTTCTGCTGCCAAGCTACAACGCCATCGACATTCCATATCCCACTTTATGGGGGATATATCCGCCTAAAATTCCTGAATCGGAGGTAAAAAAATTGCCGTTACCGACCGGGCAGATTGTCCTGCCGGAGCCGGTTGTGCCGAGTTTGATAACAGTACATGAAGGGCGACCAGAGGATTCATCGGCAAGTAACTATACGGTTGGGTTTAAGGATTATATAAAAAACGTGGCCAGCAGTGAAATTTATTCCACCTGGCCGCGTGAAGCAATCAAAGCGAATGTGTTTGCGATTCTGTCGTTTACCCTGAATCGTGTTTACACAGAATGGTATCGGGGGAAGGGATACGGATTTACCATAACAAACTCAACGGCGTTTGATCAGTCTTTTTCCTTCGGCAGAAACATTTTTGACGAAATTTCCGAGGTTGTTGATGAAATATTTACAACCTATATTTCAAGGCCCGACTTGGTCCAGCCGCTGTTCACGCAATACTGTGACGGCAAACGCGTAAAACGGGCAGGTTGGCTCAGCCAGTGGGGCTCTAAAGATCTGGCAGATCAGGGGTTGAATGCTTTACAAATACTGAAGACCTATTACGGCTCCGATATTGTCCTGAAACAGGCTAAAAAGGTGGAAGGAATCCCATTATCCTTTACAAATGTTCTTAAAATAGGTTCAACAGGCGGTGCTGTAAAGACAATACAACAGCAATTAAATGCCATTTCCAACAATTATCCTTTGATCAAAAAGGTAGTAGTTGATGGGGTTTACGGAGCCCGTACCGCCGAGGCGGTCCGTACATTCCAACAAATATTTAATCTTCCAGAGACAGGAGAAGTAAATTTCCCAACATGGTATAGCATATCAAATATTTTTGTAGCGATTAGCAAACTAGCATAATAACAGAAACAATACCCTGCCCTGCCAAACTCTCTAGGGCGTATCTGAAAAGTGGAAATGCTTGTCTTTTTCTGCAAAGAGCAGCATTTGCTTCGTTAAAAAGCCTCGGAATCCACAAAGGATTCCTGCGTTCTTTGCCTTGCGTCTGCTTGCTCTTTGCGAAAAATCTGTTGATTTCTTTGTTTTCAGAATGAAATGGAGAAATTTTGACGATAATTAGAACACGCCGCCATCACCTGCAAAAGGGTGGTGGCGGCGTGTTTTCATGCCTTGGATAACCTGTACCAGATGACAGAGTACGCCTTGGCAATACAATATGCAGACTCAGGATGAGGTATATTGAAGTCAGTTGCTGTTTTCCATACGTCCATTTTATTGATATTTAAATGGTCTGTATTCTTCCGTGCCGATATCGGTCAGCAGAGCCTTCAGCTCAGGGTAGGGCATGGCGTACCGCTGGGACAGATACCGCAGGGACGCGCCCAGTTCGCCGTCCGGTCCGCCATATTGACTGATGATCAAAGCCGCCAGTTTGGGGTTGGTGTTTTTGATCTTCACCGGATACTGGAGTTTTTTCTCATAGACAAACATAGTTTACGCTTTGCCTCCTTCCGGGAAGGCCCAGGGCCAGGGATCCTTGATCCAGCTGGAAAAATTCTTCTGCCCGGCCGCGGCGTGCTGGAACAGCGGGCCGTACATGGATTCATACTTCTCCCGGCCCTCTTTTTCCAGCGCGGCATACTGCTGAAAGAGGGAAAAGGCCTCGCCGTCCCCCTGGTGAGTGTCCAGATAGAGGCCCAGCTCCAGCAGCACGAACTCCAGTGCCTGGAGCTCGCCCAGAGGACCGGAGACCGCGTTGGGCGCGTCCGCCTTCATATGGAAGGGGAGGTTGAGCCCTGGGAAGAGCGTTCCGTTGCTGAGGGCGTCGTTCTGGCTGTACTTCTGCGCGCCCGTCTGCTGAAATGGGACATAGGGGACCGCCAGCGGAGCGCACTCCGGCAGGGTGCCGGAGCCGTCGGGACAGGCGGGAGCCGTCGGTTGATCGGGATACAAGATAGGACTCCTCCTTTGCATTTGCTCAAGAGGGAAGGATGTTCCCCCGAGCTATCCTATGCCGCCGGGGGAACCGGAGCGTCCCGGCCCTTTCCGCGCCGGCGGGCATATTGGCGGGTAAGGCTCATAAATTGGCAGGGGAGGGGATGCCCTGTGAAAAATTGGAGCTGGAAAAAAATTTTTATCTGCGCCTTGGCCTTTGTACTCTGCAGTACGGCGGGAAGCCTGTTCCTGCTGTCCCGGAGGGCGGAAGAGATCCTGGCCCCGGTGCGCCTGCCGGAACGGCGGCTGGTTCTGGACGCCGGACACGGCGGGGAAGACGGCGGCGCAGTGTCCCGGACGGGCGTGCCCGAGAGCGTCATCAATCTGGCCGTGGTCCAAAAGCTGGATCAGCTTCTGGGCTTTTACGGCGTGGTCCCGGTGCTCCTGCGGGACAGCGATGTCTCTCTGCACGACCCCTCGGCGTCCACACTGCGGGAAAAGAAGGTTTCTGACCTTCACAACCGGGTAGCGGCCATTGAGGCCACGGAGAACGCCACCCTGATCAGCATCCATCAAAACACATTCCCGGACCCTGCTTACCACGGTGCCCAGGTCTTTTTCCGGCCCGGGGAGGACAGCCGCGCCCTGGCCCTGCTGGTCCAGGACAGCCTGCGCGCGCTGGATCCGGCCAACAAGAGGATCCCGGCCAAAATCCCGGACACCGTGTATCTCATGAAGCACATCACCTGCCCCGCCGTGCTGGTGGAGTGCGGCTTTCTCTCCAACGCCGGGGAGGAGGAGCGCCTGCGCAGCGGGGGCTATCAGACCAAGCTGGCGCTGTGTGTTGCGGGAGCGTGGCTCCGGAGCGGGGAAATTCCGCCTGCCGCCGGATAAAGAAAAAGATGGGGTGGCATTGTTGGAACACCTGTGCTATAATAGGCCCAGTTA
This sequence comes from Candidatus Pseudoscillospira sp. SGI.172, assembly GCF_050313575.1. NCBI lineage: Bacteria > Bacillati > Bacillota > Clostridia > Candidatus Pseudoscillospira > Candidatus Pseudoscillospira sp. SGI.172. The sequence goes on from NZ_JBNPLQ010000006.1 coordinate 27,398, forward strand.
ATCCCACAAAGGAGAAAACGATATGCTGGAATACCGTTTTGACACACAGTTGCTCATCGCGGGTCAGGGGCTGGACGAGGACGACATCCACGACCACATCATGGCTCACATCCCCGGGGACTGCCTGCTGGCCATCGGGGACGAGGACCTCATCAAGATCCACTTCCATACCAATGAACCCTGGAAACTGCTGGAATACTGTGCCTCCCTGGGGGATATCCACGACATCGTCGTAGAGAACATGGAACGGCAGGAGCAGGGGCTCCAGGGCTGAGGAGAGAGAGCATGGCCAAGGAAAAGAGTGTTTTTTACTGTACGGACTGCGGCAACGAGGTCCTGCGCTGGCAGGGGCAGTGTCCGGCCTGCGGGGCCTGGAACACCATCGCAGAGCGCCCCTCCGCCCCCAAAAGCAAGACCCCCAGGTCCAGCAGCGGCCGCCGGGAGATAGGAGGGATGGGCTTTGCCCGCCCCCGGCGCATCACGGAGGTGGAGACCACTGACGAGTTGCGCTTCGACACCGGCATGAACGAGCTGGACCGGGTGCTGGGCGGGGGAGCGGTGAAGGGTTCTCTGGTGCTGGTAGGGGGTGCGCCGGGCATCGGAAAGTCCACTTTGATGCTCCAGATCTGCGACAGCCTTTGCCGGTTTGCGGACGTGCTCTACGTCTCCGGCGAGGAGTCGGAGCGCCAGATCAAGCTCCGGGCAGAGCGGCTCCACGTCCGGGGAGAGGGGCTCTACCTGATGGCGGAGACCAACCTGGAAAACATTTTGGAGGCGGTGAGCGAGCTCAAGCCCGATGTGCTTATCGTGGACTCCATCCAGACCCTCTACAACGGCGATCTCACCGCCTCGCCGGGAAGCGTGGGCCAGGTGAAGGACTGCACCCTGGCCCTGATGAACGTGGCCAAGGGGGTGGGGGTCACCGTCTTTGTCATCGGCCATGTGAACAAGGAGGGCTCTATCGCGGGGCCCAAGGTGCTGGAGCACATGGTGGACTGCGTACTCTACTTTGAAGGGGAACAGCAGACCACCTACCGCATCCTCCGGGCGGCCAAGAACCGTTTCGGGGCCACCAATGAGATCGGCGTCTTTGAGATGGCGGACAGCGGCCTGGCCGAGGTCCCAAACCCATCGGAAATGCTCCTGGAGGGCCGTCCCACAGATACGCCGGGCACCTGTGTCACCTGTGCCATGGAGGGGGTCCGGCCGGTGCTGGCCGAGATCCAGGCCCTGTTGACGCCCACCAGCTTCAACATGCCCCGGCGGATGGTTTCGGGTGTGGATTTCAACCGCACCATGCTGCTGCTGGCCGTGCTGGAGAAGCGGGGCGGGCTGATGGTGAACGCCTGCGACGCCTACGTCAACGTGGTGGGCGGCCTGGAGCTGGAGGAGCCGGCGTCCGATCTGGCCACGGTGATCGCGCTGGCGTCCAGTTTTCGGGACAAGCCGGTGCCGGGGGATCTGGCCGCCGTGGGCGAAGTAGGCCTGACCGGTGAGCTGCGGGCCGTGAGCGCGCTCAACCAGCGCTTGGCCGAGGTCCGGCGGTTGGGCTTCACCAAATGCCTGGTGCCGTCCCGGTGCGCCAAGCTCACCGCGCCGGAGGGACTGCAGCTCATCAAAGTGCGTAACATCCGGGAGGCGCTGGCCGCGGTGCTCTGACCCCGCGGCAGGCTCCCGAACCCAGAGAGAGGAGGTTCGGAGAGGGATTGTGAAGTAAACAAAATAAAAATTTTGTTTACTTCGAGGGAGGGAAAAAGCCCCTTCCCCGGGGGTTGGCCCCGTTTGACCCGCTCCGCCGCTGATATGGACTACCGTACCGAGGCCCCGCCCATTCTGCGGGATTTTCTTTCTTATCACGACACCATCCAGGGACACTCCCGGAAAACCGTGGACGAATACTTTCTCGACCTGCGGAATTTCTTCCGCTATCTCAAGGTGGAAAAAAACAAAGTGCCCCGGGACACCGAATTTGACGACATCGACATCAGCGACGTGGATCTGGATCTGGTGCGCTCCGTCACGCTCTCCGATGTCTACAACTACATGAACTACCTCAGCCGCGACCGCGCCCAGCACCCCAACAGCGACCACAGCGGCCACGGCCTCAAAGCCTCCTCCCGGGCCCGCAAGGTCGCCGCCATCCGTTCCTTTTACAAATACCTCACCAGCAAGGCCAAGCTGCTGAGCGAAAACCCCATGCAGGACCTGGATTCGCCCCGGATGAAAAAATCCCTCCCCCGGTACCTGGATCTGGAAGGCAGCATCCAGTTACTGGAAAGTGTGGACGGGCCTTTTGAGGAGCGGGACCGATGCATCCTGACGCTGTTTCTCAACTGCGGCCTTCGGATCTCCGAGCTCATTGGCCTGAATCTCAACGACATCCGTGGCGACCAGCTCCGGGTCCTGGGCAAGGGCAACAAGGAGCGGATGCTCTACCTGAACGACGCCTGTCTGGAGGCCCTGCAGGATTACCGGGCGGTGCGGGGCGACCAGCTGGCCATCGACAAAAACGCCCTGTTTCTCAGCCGCCGGCGCACCCGCATCTCCAAGGCCGCCGTGGAGAAGATGGTGAAAAAATATCTGACGCAGGCAGGGTTGGACGCGGCCCAGTACTCTCCCCACAAGCTCCGCCACACCGCGGCCACGCTGATGCTGCAAAACGGCGTGGATGTGCGCACGCTCCAGGAGGTGCTGGGCCACGAAAATCTGAACACCACCCAGATCTATACCCACGTGGACAGCGACAACCTCCGTCTGGCGGCCAAGGCCAATCCCCTGGGCCGGGTCAAGGGGCGGAAAAAGGCGGTGCCGCCGGAGGAGCCGGAGGCGTGACTTTTTCCAGCGGATAGGCCCCCAGCACATGGAGGTATCGGATCTGCTGGTAGAAATAAGTGCTCAGCGGCCGGTTGTCGGCGTCATAGGAGTGTGCGGCCAACAGGATATTCTCCGGCGCGGGCGGGTTTCCCACCGCCACTACCACCGGGGTGTGCGAGAAGATCTCCCCCTTGAAGTTGAACTGGAGAAAGTCGCCGGGCTCGAGTTCCTGAATCGGGACCTCGGCGGCAAAGGGGCCGGGCGAAGGCTGGCAGCGGACGAGGAAATTTCGGAAATACTCCACACCCGTCCAGGCGGGAGCCTTTTCGTTGGCGTTGATATAGTACCAGCCGTAGACCGGGGTGTAATTCATCACGCCCGTCCCGGCGTAGAGACACTGGGAGGCAAAGTTGGTACAGTCGCCCCCCAGCTCCTCATAATCGTAAAACTGGGGGTTCCGGCCGAAGGCCCAGCGGTGGGCGTAGGCCACGGCGGCGGCCCGGTCATAGGGGATCACGGGAGATTTCAAGCCTCTCCCCTCCTTTCCATCCCTCCATGCTATGCCGCCCCCAAAAAAAGGAAACCGCCGACGTCGAAGAGACGTCGGCGGTTTTGCCATTCGATATTCCTTTACAGTCTTTGAACCGCAACGGCTTTTATCGCAGTCTGTGCCACCGCGGCATTCACGGCGCCGGAGGCGGTGAGGCGGTCGAGCAGGGTGGTCTCCCCTCCCCGAACCGAAGCCCCCAGGGCGTAGTAGGACAGATAGGCCACCTGGGCCCGCAGGAAAGGCCTGCCGCCGGTGAGCAGCGTCTCCTCCCCCGCTGTCAGCACACCCAGCGCCCGGGCATCCCGGGCGGCGGTGAGCCAGGAAAAGTCGCCTCCTGCCTCAGAATAGCCCAGGGCCCGGAGCAGGAAGGTCACATAGTCGTTGGGGGCCAGAGCGTTTTCCGTACCGAACCAGACCCGCCACTGGCTGTCCACCGCCATGCCCTTGGTATATCCCTTGTCGTAAGCATAGGCCACATAGGGCTTTGCCCACGTCGGCACGTCGGCAAAGGTGACACCGCTGCCGGGATAGGACAAAGCGGCCTGCTCTTCCCCCAAAAGCCGGAGGAAGAGGATGAGCCCCTGGATGCGGGTGGGTGCGTTTTCCAGCTCATAGCCCGAGCCGTAAGGGGTATCGCTTCCCCGGAAAAGCCCCATGATCTTGAGGGCGTCGGCCAGTGCGTTATAGTCGGTCTCCCCGCTGAGGCTGAGGGTATATCGTCCGGTAAGCCGCACCACGGCGGTGTCCGTGGAAACTGAGAAGGCCGCTGTGGTGTTCTCCGCCGCCAGATACCGGTGCCGGGGAGTCAAAGGGCCGCCCGGGGTCAGCTCCGTGCCGTCAGTGACGTCCACCACCGTTCCGGACGCGGAGCCGGAGAGACCTCCGGCCAGAGAGAGCACGCCGCTCCCCGTCTCCAGACGCAGCACATCGCCCCGCTTAAGGCGCAGTTCCGTCCCACCCGCCTGGGCCGAGAGCACCTGCCGGTAGGTCTCCTCGGTGGCACTGTCGACGCGCTGCGATGCCTGTTCCAGCGCCGAGGGGAGGAAGGCGTTTTTGATCCGGTTCAAAGAGATAAGAGGATCGCCGGCCGAGCCGGCTTCCGAGGCCAGAGCGGCCCCACTGGTCAGCAGGGTCCCTGCCAGAAGCAGGGCAACGGCTTGTTTTCGTTTCATGGTGCCTCCGAAATCATATAGCTCAGTGCCAGCAAGCTGTCTGCAAAATGTACATTCTCCACCACCACGCCGGACTTGTGCACGTTGAGCTCGGCGTTGGTAAAGTTCCAAATGCCCCGGACGCCGCCCGCCACCAACCGGTCGGCCATGGGGGCCGCGGCGGTGCGTGGCACCGTAAGCACCCCGACGCTGGTGGGCGTGCTCTGGAGGTAGGAATTCAGATGTTCCACCGAGTAGACCGGAACCCCTGCCAGGGATTTACCCACCAGGGAGGGATTGACGTCGAATGCCGCGGTGAGTACAAAGCCGCTGCGGCTGAAATGAAAATTCTCCATCAACGCCCGGCCCAGGTTGCCCACCCCCAAAATAATGGCGGTATGTTTTTGATCCATGCCCAAAATCTCAGACACCGCGTTCCGAAGCGACTCCACGTTGTAGCCGTAGCCCTGCTGTCCAAACTCCCCGAAACAGGACAGGTCCTGCCGGATCTGGGAGGCGGTCAGATTCATGGCCTTGCCCAGGGTATTGGAGGAGATCCGAACCACACCGGCCAGGGTGAGGTCGGTCAGGTGCCGGTAGTAGCGCGGCAGACGGCGAATGACTGCACTGGAAACCTTTTCCCGTTTCATTCGTCTCACCTTACCTTTCTGCCATAGCAAATTTAGTCTAATCGATTCCGGCCCTCTTGTCAACTTTTTCCCCGAGGCTTGCATGGAATGGGGCGTTGTGATATAACCAAAGCCAGAAGAAAAAAGGAGGAATTCCGCATGCTTCAGGAAATTTTCGACCGACGGAGCGTCCGGCACTATACGGAAGAGCCCGTCACCCGGGATCAGCTCACCGAAATGCTCCGCGCCGCCATGAATGCCCCAAGCGCCAAAAACTGTCAGGAGTGGCGTTTCGTGGTCATTACCGATCGAGCCACCCTGGACCGCATCAGCGAGATCCACCCCTTCGCCAAAATGATGCTCCAGGCCCAGGCGGCCATCCTGGTATCCTGCGACATGGATCTGGCTTTTACAGACGGACACGGCTATCTGGACTGCGGAGCCGCGATCGAGAACCTGCTTTTGGAGGCGGTGCATCAGGGCCTGTCCACCTGCTGGTGCGGCATCGCACCTATGGTGGATCGAATTTCCAATTTTCGAATGGAATTTGAGCTTCCCGGAAATCTCGTCCCCATGGGTATTGTCGCCGTGGGACATGCCCAGCAATCCAGAGATCGGAAAGACCAGTACGACCCGGAAAAGGTCGTCTGGTGGAAGAGCTGAAAACTTCACAGGCAGCTACAGTCCCCACAGAGCCTTCCGGCCCTGTGGGGACTGTACTTTTTCACCCCTGGCGTTTCCCCTCCAGCAGCGCCTGAAAGGCCGTCTCGTCCAGCACGGGCACGCCCAGCTCCTGGGCCTTGCGGAGCTTGGAGCCGGCGGACTCCCCCGCCACCACATAGGAAGTCTTTTTGGATACGGAGCCGGACACCTTGCCCCCGAGAGCCTGGATGCGCTCCCCCGCCTCCTTGCGGGTGAAGGCGGTGAGCTCCCCGGTGAGGACGAAGGTGAGGCCGGCCAGCTGATCGCCCACCGGCTGGGCACGGCTTTCCATGTTGACCCCAGCTTCCTTCAGCGTCTCGATGAGGTGCCGGGACTGGGGATCGCGGAACCAGGCCGTCAGGCTCTCGGCGGTGATGGCCCCGATGTCGGGCACCGCCGTCAGCGCCTCGGCCCCGGCTTCCGCCAAGGCGTCCAGCGAACCGAACTGCCGGGCCAGCACCTGGGCCGCCTTCTGCCCCACCTGGCGGATGCCGAAGGCAAAGAGAAGCCGGGAGAGGTCGTTTTGGCGGGATTTGTCGATGGCGGCGATCAAATTCTCCGCCGATTTCTTTCCCATCCGGTCCAGCGGCTCCACATCCTCGGCGCGCAGGTGGTACAGATCGCCCGGTGCCTTGAGAAGCCCGGCGCTCACCAGATTCTCCACGGCGGCCGGACCCAGACCCTCGATGTCCATGGCGTCCCGGGAGGCGAAGTGGACCAGGTGCCGGAGGAGCTGGGCGGGGCACTCCGCGCCGGTGCAGCGCAGGGCCGCGCCGTCCTCGTCCCGGACCACCGGGGAACCGCACACCGGACAGCGCCCGGGCAGAAAGTAGGGCGTTGTCCCCTCGGGGCGGCGCTCCTTCAAAACAGATACGATCTCGGGGATGATCTCCCCCGCCTTCTGCACCAGCACCGTGTCCCCGACGCGCACGTCCTTTTCGGTGATGAAGTCCTGATTGTGCAGCGTGGCGTTGGTGACCGTGGTCCCCGCCAGCCGCACCGGCTCCACCACCGCCTTGGGAGTGAGCACCCCGGTGCGGCCCACCTGGACCACGATGTCCAGCACCCTGGAGGGCTTCTGCTCCGGAGGATACTTATAGGCGGCGGCCCACCGTGGGAACTTGGCCGTGCTGCCCAGGGTCTCCCTGTCTGACAAGGAATTTACCTTTATAACAGCTCCGTCAATGTCGAAGTCGAATTCCTCCCGGCCGTCCCCGATCGCCCGGATGCACCCGCCGCACTGGGCGATACTCCCGCAGATGGTGTGTGGAATGACCCGGAACCGCTGGCTTTTCAGGTAGTCCAGCGTCTCCACATGCTCCGTAAAGGTCTTTCCCTCTACATATTGAATGTTGAACACCAGAATATCCAGCCGCCTCTGTGCGGCGATTTTGGGATCGAGCTGACGGAGCGATCCGGCGGCGGCGTTCCGGGGGTTGGCAAAGAGGGGCTGGCCCCGGAGCTCCCGCTCCTCGTTGAGCCGGGCAAAGACCGACCGGGGCATAAAGACCTCGCCCCGGACGATGAGCCGCGGCAGGGCCTCGGGCAGGCGCATGGGGATGGAGCGGATGGTCCGCAGGTTCTCGGTGACGTCCTCCCCCACCCGGCCGTCGCCCCGGGTGGCCCCCCGGACAAACACGCCGTTTTCATACTCCAGCGCCACCGACAGCCCGTCCACCTTGGGCTCCACGTCGTAGACCGCGCCCTCCACGCTCTCCCGGACCCGCTGGTCGAACTCCTCCAGCTCCTCCAGGGAAAACACGTCCTGAAGGCTCTCCAGCGGCATGCGGTGAACCACCTCCTCAAAGCCCTCCGCAGCCTTTCCCCCCACCCGCCGGGTGGGGGAATCCGGCGTGGCCAGCTCCGGATGGGCGGTCTCCAGCTCCTCCAAGCGGCGGAGCTTCCGGTCAAATGCAAAGTCGCTCATGGTCGGCTGGTCCAGCACGTAATATTCGTAATTGGCCCGCTCCAGCTCCTCCCGGAGCTGCGCGATCTCCTGTTGTTCATTCATGTCAAGCACTTCCCTTTTACAGCTTGGCGCACCGCCGCACCAGGGCGGGCGAGACTCTGCGGAGGAGCAGAAAGGCTCCGTGACCCAGAAGGCCCCCCAGAGTGTTGAGGATCAGGTCGTCCACGTCGGTGCCGCGGGAGACGAAGAGCTGAAAAAACTCAATGAAAAGCGACAGTCCAAAGGCCCAGAGGGTCCCCTTCCACCACCGGGGCTTGTCCGCCAGCAGTCCCGCGAAGAGCCCAATGGGCATAAATATCAAAATATTTCCAGGGAAATTGACCCAGAACGCATCCCACAGCCCATGGCGGACGTAATAGCGCAGAAGCGCCCAGCTCCGCCGGATGGGGGTGAGGTTGAGCCCGCCCTGAAAAGCGGGGGGCAGATGGGGCCGCTGACCCCGGAGGACGGCGGGCCAAAACCCTGCGGGGGTGAGGGTCAGGGCCAGAAGCCCCGCCAGAAACATGAAAAGCAGCATCAGCGCCCCCTCCCGCCATGGGCCGGCCAGCCGGCCCGCGGCCGCCCGGCGCCTGCGCCGCAGTGGTCTCAGGACCAGCCAGAGGAGGGCGCCCAGAAGCGCCGGGAGGAGCATTTGGATGAGGTAGGACAGGACGGTCACCAAAGGCCCCTCCCTCCTTTCAGGAATTTAAATTCAGATAGGCGTCGGGCACCTGCCCCACCACCACAGTCTCTGCCACGCAGACGGGGGCGGTGACTTCGGTCTCCACCACGCCGCCGGGCAGCAGCAGCCGGGCGCTGACCGTCACGTCCAGCATCACCCGATAGTGGGTCTGGTTAATGCCCGCGCTGGTGAATTCATTGCGGAAGGCCGCGTCGGTGGAGGCCACCGTCAGCACCCGCACCGGCAGCTTCGGTCCCAGGGCGGAGAGCAGGTCGATCCCGGTCACCGAACCGATGGGAACGCCCAGATCATGGCTGTTAAGTGTTTCCACCTGCGCCACCATCTCCTCCATCACCTCGGTCCGTAGACGGTTGAGCCTGGCGGTATCGGTGGTGAGCATGGAGATTTCCCCGTTTTCCCCGGTCCGAACAGAGATGAGATCGCCGGAGGAGACGGTGGCATCGGCCAGAACGTCGGAGACGGTCTGGTCGGCCATCCGGGTGATCTGGTTGCGCACCTTGGCCTCGGCCAGATTCTCCAGCTGAGGCCGCAGGGCGAGATTGAGCCGGTGGATGAGCAGCAGCGCCAGCCCCACGCCCAGAACGGCGGCGAGGAAGAGCTGTCCACCCCCCTCTTCCCGGCGGGTCTGTCTCCGGCCGACCCGCCCCGGCCTGCGGAGCCAAAGGCCCCGTCCCAACGGTCTGCGCATGCGCCCACCCCCTCTGGACAGCGTATGCGAAAACCGGCTTGTCTTAGGACCGCAGGGCCTCCACGGCCAGCAAAATTCCCAGCTTGCCCGACTCGTAAGTGAGGCCGCCCTGGAGGTAGGCGGTGTAAGGCTCCCGCATGGGCCCGTCGGCGGACAGCTCGATGGAGGCTCCCTGGATAAAGGAGCCCGCCGCCATGATGACGGGGGTGTCGTAGCCCGGCATGTCCCAGGGCTCCGGGGTCACATAGGAGTCCACGGGCGCCCCCATCTGGATGCCCTTGCAGAACTTCTTGAGCGCCTCCGGCGCCCCGAAGTGGATCATCTGGATGATGTCGTGGCGGGTCTGGGTGGAGGCGGGGTCGGTGCGGTAGCCCAGCAGCTCCATCATCCGCGCCGCGAAGAGGGCGGTCTTGACCGCCTGAGCCGCGGTATGAGGGGCAAGGAAAAGCCCTTGATAGAGGCTGCGGTTGTTGCCCAGAGAGCAGCCGCCCTCTTTGCCGATGCCGGGGACGGAGAGCCGCATGGAGGCCGCCTCCACCAGGTCGTGCCGTCCGGCGAGATAGCCGCCGGTGGGGGCCAGACCGCCGCCCGGATTCTTGATGAGGGAGCCCACCACCAGGTCGGCCCCCACCTGCGTGGGCTCCAGGGTCTCCACGAACTCGCCGTAGCAGTTGTCCACCAGAATGGCCAGATCCCGCCGGACGCCGTGGACGGCGTCACAGATGGCCCCGATCTCCGCCACGGACAGGGACGCCCGGGTGGCGTAGCCCCGGGAGCGCTGGATCATCACCGCCTTGATGGTGGGGTCCTCCCCCACCGTCCGGGCGATGGCCGCCAAGTCGGGCTTTTCGTCGGCGGTGAGCTCCACCTGACGGTAGCCGATCCCGTAGGACTTGAGGGAACCGGGGGCATTGCCCACGATGCCGATGGCGCTCTGAATGGTGTCGTAGGGCGCGCCTACGGCGTAGAGAAGGGTCTCTCCGGGCTTCAGCGCCCCGAAGAGGGCGCAGGTGATGGCGTGGGTGCCGTTGATGAACTGGATGCGCACCAGAGCATCCTCGGTGTGGAAGATCTGAGCGTAGATCTCTTCCAGTTTGTCCCGGCCCAGGTCATCATATCCGTAGCCGGTGGTTCCGGCAAAGTAGCTCTCGGAGACCCGGTGGGTCTGAAAGGCGTCCAGCACCTTCTCCGCGTTGGCCTGGGCCACCTGATCCACCCGGTCGAACTGCTCCCGCAGGTCGTCCTCGGCCTGTCGGGCCAGCGCCCGGGTCTCCTTGCTGATCTGTAAAGGCATTTTAACTGACAACTCCTGTTATAGTTTACACTGAGCAAAGGCCGCAGCCAGCCGGGCGCAGGCCTCCACATCGGACAGATCCACCGTCTCGGTGGGGGTGTGGGTGTAGCGGCAGGGAATGGAGATTCCTCCGGTGATCACCCCCAGGCGGCTTTGATGGATGGCTCCTGCGTCGGTGCCGCCTCGGGTGAGCACGTCGATCTGGTAAGGAATTTCACTTTCTACTGCCAGAGCGGAGAGCTTTTCCACCATTTGCGGATGGCAGATGACGGAGGTGTCCATCACTTTGACGGCCGCACCCTTGCCCAGGGCCGCGCTGCCCGCCCTGGACGCGCCGGGGTAGTCGTAGGCGCCCGTGACGTCCACGGCCACGGCAAACTCCGGATCCACGCCGTAGGCGGCGGTCTTGGCGCCCCGGAGGCCAACCTCCTCCTGGACGGTAAAGACAAAATAGAGATCGTTCTCCCGGCTCTCCAACCGCTCCAGCGCCATCAGCAGCACGGCGCAGGAGACCCGGTTGTCCAGGTAGGGGGAGATGACCCGATTCCCCGTCCGCCCGGCGGCGGTGGCGTAGACGGCGGTATCTCCCAGCTTCACCAGGGCGGCGGCCTCCTCCCGGCTGGCCGCGCCGATATCCAGATAGAGATCGTCCATCGTGAGCTTGTCCTCGTCGGCCTTGCCGTTCACCTTCACCGCGCCCAGGACCCCGTTTTCAAAGCGGACGGGGACGTTGCGGATGTTCTGTGGCTGCACGCCGCCCAGTTTGCCGAAGCGGACCGCGCCGTTTTCCTCCAGGTAGGTGGCCACCAGCCCGATGGAGTCCATGTGGGCGGCGAACATCACCTTGGGCCCGCTGCCCTTCCGGTGGACGATGAGATTGCCCAGGGTGTCGGTGGTGATGTCGTCGGCAAAGGGTCGGGCCAGCCCGGCAATGGCCGCAGCCACTGCGCCCTCCCGGCCGGAGGGGCCGTGGATAGCGGTGAGCCGGGCAATGAGATCGAATGTTTCCATATTAAATCCTCCCCTCGGCGGCAGACCGGATGAAGAGCCGGGCCAGCGCCTTGATGTGGTCAAAGTCCCGAACGGCCGCCACGCTGGACGGCGAGTGGAGATAGCGCACGGCGGCGGACACGGCCCCCACCCGGACGCCGTCCTTGGTCCGCTGAACGGCCTTGGCGTCGGTGCCGCCGGAGACGTACTCCTTGGTCTGCCAGGGAATACGGTTCTCCCCGGCCAGGTCCCGTAGCAGCTCGAACACTCCACGGTCGTAGATGGTGCCACCGTCCATATAGGGGATCACCGGACCCATGCCCGGGCGGCACACCCGGCGGTGGGCGTCGGTGGTGGGGCTGTCGGCGGCGGTGGTGCCCTCCAGGATCAGAGCCAGCTCCGGCGTCACGGAGAAAGCCGCGCCGAAGGCCCCGCGGGTGCCCACCTCCTCCTGAACGGTGAAGGCGAAGGTCACGTCCATGGGCAGCTCCTCCTCCAGCAGCTCGATCATCACCGCGCAGCCGATGCGGTCGTCAATGGCTTTGGCCTTGAGCATTCCCTGCCCGAACTCCGCCATGGTGTCGGAAAAAACGGCGAAATCCCCCGGATGGGTAAGCCGCCGGGCGACCTCGCCGTCCTTCGCGCCGATGTCGATATAGAGCTCCTCCAGCTTGGGCACTTTTTTCCGCTCCTCGGGAGAGGTCAGGTGAATCGCCTTCAGCCCGATGACGCCGGGGATGCGCTTCTCCCCCACAAAGACCGGCTTGCCGATGAGCACCCGGCGGTCGACGCCGCCCAGGCAGCCAAATTTCAGATAGCCGTCGTCAGTGATGCGTTTGACGATGAGCCCCACCTCGTCCATGTGGGCGCAGAGCATCAGCTTCCCGGGGGCGGACTTTGCCCCCTTCTTGACACAGATGAGGTTTCCCATCCCGTCGGTGCGGACCTCCGCGCCGGCGGCCTCCGCCCGGGAGCGGAGGTAGTCCCGGACCGGCCCTTCAAAGCTGGATGGCCCGCTGAGGGCGCAGAGGGTCTTGACCGTATCCAGCAGCATTTACGCCCCCTCCTTTCCAAGTCCCCGGGCAAAAGCGGCCAGGAGTTGGGCGGTGCGCTCCATGTCCTCCAGCGCCACCACCTCAATGGGACTGTGCATATACTTCAGCGGCAGAGAGACCACCGAGGTAGGGATGCCCTCCAGGCAGGTCTGCATATGCCAACCGTTGGTGCCGGAATGCCCCTCCATCACCTCGATCTGATAGGGGATGTCAAGGGCTTTCGCCTTCTCCTCCATCCGGTGGGTCATCCACCAGGCCATGTTGGGGCCCGCGCCGATGGCGGGGCCGCCGAACACCTTGCAGGGGGCGTCGTCCTCCGAGAGACCGGGGGTACGGCCGAAGGTCACATCCACCGCCACGCACCAGTCGGGATTGACGGCGTTGGTGCCCACGATGGCGCCGGCGCCCGAGATCTCCTCCCGGACGCTGCCCAAAAGATAGAGGTCCACGTCCAGCTCGGCGTCCTTCAAAAGCTCCGCCGTCCGCAGCAGAATGGTGAAGCAGGAGCGGTCGTCCAGGGACTTGCCGCACACTTGGCCGTTCTCCAGCCGGAAGCAGCCCTCCCGGTAGACCATGGGGGTCCCGACGGGGATGAGGCGCTCGGCCTCCTCCTGGGCAAGGCCCACATCCACCCGCAGATCCTCGATGGTCACCGCCTTGTCGTGGTCGGCGGCGGTCTGGACGTGGGGCGGCAGACAGGCCACCACGCCGAAGAGGGGCTCCGGCCGGGTGAGGATGGTCAGCTCCCGGGCGGGGAGCATCCGGGAATCCACCCCGCCGATGGGGGCGAAGCGGAGGAAGCCCTCTTCGATGCCGGTGACGATGAGGCCGATCTCGTCCAGATGGGCGTCCAACAGCAGCCGCTTGGCCCCCGGCTTTCCGCACCGGCGCACGCCCACCACGCTGCCCAACCGGTCGACAGACACCTCGTCCATCCACGGGGAGAGCAGTTCCCGGGCCGTCCGGGCCACCGGGCCCTCAAAGCCGGAGGGTCCGGCCCGGGTGCACAGGCGGCTCAGAGTATCATACAGATCCATAGGTCACGTTCCTTTCGTTACGCTTCCAGCTCGCGTACTATTTTCTTGAAGGCGTCGCCCCGCTCCATGAAGTTTTTGAACTTATCGAAGGAGGCACAGGCGGGAGACAGGATCACCACGTCCCCGGGTCGGGCGGCCTTGTGGGCGGCCAGAACGGCGTCCCGGAAGTCGTGATACTCCTGAATGGGAAGCTGTCCCTCGGCGTAGTCCGGGGCGCTCTCCACCGCGGCACGGATCTTGGGAGAGGTGTCCCCTGTCAAAATAAGGAGCTTTACATGCTCTGTCACCAAAGGTCCCAGGTCGTCGAATGGGATGTGCTTGTCGTAGCCGCCGGCGATGAGGATGACCTTTTCCGCAAAGCACTTGAGCCCGGCCATGGTGCGGGTGGGGCTGGAGGCGATGGAGTCGTTGTAGTAGCGCACGCCGTTCAGGGTGCGCACCAGCTCGATGCGGTGCTCCACCCCGCTGAAGGAGGCGGCGAAAGCACGGATGGTCTCGTCCTTCACAAGGCCCTCTACGGCGGCGATGGCCGCCATGTAGTTCTCCACGTTGTGGTCGCCGGGGAGCAGGATGTCCTCCCGGGGAAGCACCGCCCGGCTCTTCTCCCCGTCTGAGACCCAGATGGCCCCGTCCCGCAGGAACACGGAGGAGCCCTCCGGCTCCTCCCGGCGGCTGAACAGGGTCACCTGCCCCGGGGCCCCGGCGGCGAAGGAGCGGGTAATGTCGTTGTCGGCGTTGAGAATCACCCGGTCTCCGGCGCTTTGGTGGGTAAAGATGTTCTCCTTGGCAGAGATATACTCCCCCATGGAGCGGTGGATGTCCAGGTGATTGGGGGCCAGATTGGTGACCACGGCGACGCGGGGGCTCAGATCCATGGTCATCAGCTGGAAGGAGCTCAGCTCCACCACGGCGAAATCGCCCGGCTCCATCATTTCCGCGTCTGGGAGCAGAGGCTTGCCGATGTTGCCTCCCAGGTAGACATTATATCCCTCGGCCTTCAAAAGCCCGGCGATGATGGTGGTGGTGGTGGTCTTTCCATCGCTGCCGGTCACCCCCAGGATGGGGCAGGGACAGACCTGGAAAAACACCTCCATCTCCGAGGTGAGCTCACTCCCACGCTCAACGGCGGCCATGAGCTGCGGCACGTCGGGGCGCAGGCCGGGGGTGCGGAAAATGACGTCCTGGCCCTCCAGATGATCCAGGTAGTCCTTGCCCAGATGGACGGAGGCCCCCAGGCTCTCCAGGGCCTCGATGCGGCCGTCGAACTCCTCCCGGGAGCGTTTGTCGCAGGCGGTGACTCTGGCCCCCGCCCGGAGCAGCATCCGAATGAGCGGGGTGTTGGACACGCCGATGCCCAGTACTGCCACCCGTTTTCCCTTAAGGCCCTCCAAGTATTCCCGAATGGTGAGGTGCATATCGGGCTCCCTCCTTCCCTTCCAAAATCATTTCAAAAAAAGTCGCCAAAATATTATATCGCGTTTGGTAGAAGATTTCAATGAAAACAGGTTTGACATTGGCGGCCTGATGGGATAAAATGAGACAGCAAGCAAGCTGGGCAGCCGCGGGGCGAGGCCGAAAGGCCCGTTCTGAGGAAAGTCCGGGCTCCATAGGGCAAGGATAACGGGTAACACCCGCCGGGGGCGACCCCAGGAAAAGTGCAACAGAGAGATACCGCCTCCCCCCTTTTGGGGGCACTGCGAAAACTGCGTTTTCGTGGGGAGAGGTAAGGATGGAAAGGCGGAGGTAAGAGCCCGCCCGATGGCTGGGAACAGTCCATCGCTGTAAACTCTATCCGGAGCAACACCGTGGGAGCACGCATGGCCGGCCCGGCTGTGCTCGGGAGGTGGCTGGAGCGTGTCGGCAACGGCACGTCGAGATAGATGGCTGTCTTGAATGACAGAACCCGGCTTACAGGCTTACTTGCGCCAAAAAAGGACACGCCACGGGGCGTGTCCTTTTTTGGCCTTTTTTACGCCTCGCCTCCGGAGCGGTGGTGATACCGCTCCTCGGCCTCCTGGGCGAACTGCCGGGCGTAGAGGTTGTGGTAGTAGCCCCGCCGTGCCAGCAGCTCCCGGTGGGTGCCCTGCTCCACGATCCTGCCGTCCCGGACCACCAGGATGAGGTCGGCCTGACGGATGGTGGAGAGCCGGTGGGCGATGAGGAAGGAGGTGCGCCCCTTCAGAAGCCGCGCGGTGGCCTGCTGGATGAGCTGCTCGGTCTCGGTGTCGATGGAGCTGGTGGCCTCGTCCAGCACGAAGATGCGGGGGTCGGCCAGCACTGCCCGGGCGAAGGAGATGAGCTGCTTTTCCCCGGTGGAGAGCCGGTCGCCGCCCTCTCCCACCTGGGTGTCGTAGCCCTGCTCCAGCTTCTCCACCACCGTGTCGGCCGAGACCGCCCGGGCCGCGGCGTACACCTCTTCGTCGGTGGCGTCCAGACGGCCGTAGCGGATGTTCTCCATCACGGTGCCGGAGAAGAGGTGGGGCGTCTGAAGGACATAGCCCAGGGCGGAGTGGAGCCACAGCTGGCTCTGACGGCGGTAGTCGATCCCGTCGATGAGCACCCGGCCTCCGGTGGGCTCGAAGAACCGACAGGCCAAATTGACCAGGGTGCTCTTCCCCGCCCCGGTCTCCCCCACGATGGCCACCGTGGTCCCCGCGGGGACATGAAGGTTAAAATGGGAGAGCACGTCCTCTGTGCCGTCGGGGTAGCGGAAGGACACATCCTCAAAGGTGATGTCCCCCCGGATGGGGACCCAGTTCTCCTTTTTCGGATGGAAGGCGTCCCCCCAGCGCTTGGTCACCTCGGGGGGATCGGTCACGCCCGGCTCCTCGTGCAGAAGGTCCAGCACCCGCTCCAGGCTGGCCTGGACCGAGACGATGTCGGACAGATCCCGGGCGGTCTGCTGGATGGGCTCAAACAGCCCGGTGGCGTAGGAGAAGAAGGCGGAGAGGGTGCCCAGCAGCAGCACGCCCTCCCGCTCCAGCCAGCCGCCCCGGACCAGCACCAGCGCGGTGGCCGTGGTGCTGAGGAAGAGGATGAGGGGCACATAGAGCGCCGAGACCCGGGCGGCGCGGACGCCGGAGCGCTCCATCTCCCCGGTGAGGCCCTGGAAGTCCTCCAGATTCTGATCCTCGATGACCAGGGTCTTGGAGGTCTTGGCGCCGGTGATCCCCTCGTTGAAGGCCCCGGTGATCCGGGAGTTGAGCTTGCGCACCCGGCGGTTCCAGGTCAAAATGCGCTTCTGGAAATGGCCGGAGAGCAGGACGATCACCGGCGCCACCAGCAGCACCAGCAGGGCCAGCCGCCAGTTGAGCCAGAGCATGGCCAGGAAGGACCCCGCCATGTAGAGCACCCCCCACAGGATGCTGGCCACGTTCCAGCCAAGAACGGCAGAAACCTTGCCCGTGTCGTTCATGGTCCTGGCCAGAAGGTAGCCCACCGGGGTGACGTTGTAGTAGGACAGGGACAGCTTTTGCAGGTGGACGAACTGGGCCCGGCGCAGATCCTTGCCGAAATTCATCTCCACCCGCATGCAGGCCCGGGTCCACCAGACCACCAGCAGCGCCTGGAGCACCGTACAAAGGGCGTAGAGCACCCCGAAGGGGACCAGACCCCGGGTGGTGGCCTCCCCGACAAAACGGTCGATGGCGTAGCGCTGGAACAGGGGGAACAGCACATCGATGACGGCGCAGAGCAGGTTGCCCAGCAGGATGACGGTGAACTCCCACCGGTAGGGCTTCAAATAGGGCAGGATCCCCTTCCAGATCCCGGGATCAAAGGATGTCCCGAAGTCTTTTTCCGCGGTGGCCATCACGCCTCCCCCCCTTCTTCGGCCAGCAGGGCCCGGTCGTCCTGATTCATCTGAATGTCGCACACCCGGCGGTATGGCCCGTCCCGGGCGATGAGCTGGGCGTGGGTCCCCTCCTCGGCCACCCGGCCGTTTTCCAGCACCAGAATCCGGTCGGCCTGCATGAGGGTGGTGACCCGGTGGGAGATGAGGACGAGGGTGGTACCCGCCGCCTGTTGGAGGAGAGCTGAACGGATGTTCGCGTCCGTTTCCGTGTCCACAGCGGAGAGAGAGTCATCCAGCAGAAGCACCGGCGCGCCCGCCAGAAGAGTCCGGGCGATGGCCACCCGCTGCTTCTGCCCGCCGGAGAGGGTGACGCCCCGCTCCCCCACCACGGTGTCGTAGCCCAGGGCCATCTCGGCCAGGGCCTCGTCCACGCAGGCCGCCCGGGCGGCCCGGCGGACCTCCTCCCGCCCGGCGGCGGGGCGGACGGCCCGGATGTTCTCCTCCACCGTCCGGGAATAGAGGAAGGGCTCCTGAAGTACCAGGGCGATATGGCGGCGGACCTCCTCCCGGGGGATGTCCCGCAGATCCACGCCGCCCACGGTGATGCGCCCCGCCCCGGGGGCGAGGTCGTAGAGCCGGGTGAGGAGGGCGGCCACGGTGCTCTTGCCGCTGCCGGTGCCGCCCAGAATGGCAAAAGTCCTGCCCGCGGGGATGGTAAAGGACACGTCCCGGAGCACCGGCTCCTCCCCGCTGTAGCCGAAGGTGACGTGCTCAAAGGCGATGTCTCCGCCCCAGTCGGGGGTTTGAGGGAAGGCAGGCGCGGTCTCCTCCTCCGCGTCCAGGATCTCCCCCACCCGGTCGATGGACACCCCGGCCTTGCTCATCTCGGAGAGCACCCGGCCCAGGGAGCGCACCGGCCAGATCATGGCGGCATTGTAGGAGAGGAAGGCCAGGAGGGTGCCGGGGGTGATGGACCCTGAGACAGTCTCCGACACACCCACCAGCAGCACGGCCAGGATCTGGAACCCGCACAGCAGGTCGCCGCAGGCCCAGTAGATGCTCATCAGCTTGCCCAGGCGGATCCAAAGCTCCGAAAACCGGTCGTTCTGGCGGTCGAACTTCTCCACCTCGAAAGCCTCCCGGCCGAAGGCGCGGACCACCCGCACCCCGGTCAGGTTCTCCTGTACGCCGGTGGTCAGTTCTCCCTCTGCCTCGTCGGCGTCCAGAAAGCGCTGGGCCATCCGGCGATAAAAGAAGAGGGAGTAGGCCACCACCACCGGCAGAAACAGCAGGGCCACCAGAGAGATTTTGGCGTTCATGGGAAACATGAGGGCAAAGGAGACCGCCACCAGGAAAAAGACGCGGAAGGCCTCCAGGCACTGGGTGGTGACGAAATTGCGGATGACCTCCACGTCGGAGGTGCAGCGCTGGATGATCTCTCCCGTCTGGTGGCCGGTGTGCCAGGCGAAGGGCAGGCGCTGAATGTGGCCGAAGAGGGTATCCCGAATGGACTTGACAAACCGCTCCGAACACATGGCGGTGCCGGTGCGGCTCAAAAATCCGCAGAGGGCGGCCAAGGCGGAGACCGTCAGCACCGCCCCGGCCGACCAGAGCAGTGCCTCCCGAAAGGGCAGGCCGGCCAGCCTTCCGGCCAGGACCGCGGGCAGTCCGCCGAAGGGCTCCGTTCCGATGACCGAATCCACCGCCGCCCGGATGATCTGGGGGGTGAGGGCGGTGAAGAGGGTATTGAGCATGGAGCACAGCAAAGACGCCAGAAACAGGGGCGTCACCCCGCGCAGAAAGCGCCAGATGACGGACAATTTGCGGTGGGGCTTCACAGGGGACCTCCTTTCCGGTCTGTGGATGGAAAGCGCCCCCGCGCGCCGCCGGTGAGGCGGAACGCAGAGGCGCGGCTTCGATCAGCGGGAGCTCACTCCTGCTCCCAGTTGTGCCAGACGTTCTGCACGTCGTCGTTCTCCTCCAGGAGTTCGATGAGCTTCTCCATGAGTTTTGCTTGATATTGCGCTATTTTATTTAATTTTAGTAACTTTTTATTCGAATTTCAATTGTGTTTTTTATTGTCTGATTTAACCGCATATCACAACGCAATTTGTTAAATTTATGATAACTGAAGCCGTTGCTAAAGTCAAGTCCATACTTTTTGAGTAAAATAAAAAGATGCATACTGCAGTGCGATTGCGCCCCATAGTAGCATCTTATTATTTGTTATCATCTGGGATGTGCTGCAATATATCTTCGACATTACATGAAAGTATGTTGCAAAGATCATTCAGTGTAGCCGTAGAAATATTGCGATTATGCTTTAACGAATCCAGCGTCCCGCGACTAAATGAGTAGTCTTTAATAAGCGCATACGTTGAAATACCCTTTTGCCGCATAGTTTCCCAAAGCGGATCAAAAATGATAATAAGAACCACCTCTTTCTTGGTTCCTATTATATTTTCTGATTTTAACCTTGAATATTCCCGATATACTGGGTATAATATGTTTACATATTAAAAGCGAATGTGAGGGGATATTAAAGTGCAGAAAAAGAAAAGCAATTTGGGGTTTATCTGCGTAATTATTGCTATTGTCCTTTTGCTTGGCCTACTGGGTAAATCATGCAGTTCTTCGGATAGTCACACATCTGGAGAAATTAGATGTTGGTATTGCAGTAAAGTAATTTACTACAATGGGCGTGCTATTCATTGCTCCCACGAATATTTGAATACATATACTTGTGATTACTGCGGTACACAAAATGTTATAAAATAAATCTCGGATATAGCGAGAGTGTTTTATTGCGTTGGCTCGTTCAATCTTAAAAGAGGCTGGATATTCTCCGGCCTCTTTTAAATTTTCTACATTGCCTTCGCAATTTTCAGTTCTCGCTTGTATTTGTAGAAAGTGTTTCGTGCAAGCCCCGTTAGTCTCATCACATCTGTATCAGTCAAAGTCCCTCCAAAATCCTTAGAGTGTTTCAGAATAACCTCTTTCGCTGCAATACTTTTCTTTGTGGTCAGCTTTGCGCCGGGCTTCTGTCCAATCTGTTTCCCATTCAAACGAGCTGTCTGTATGCCCTCCCGCGTGCGCTGGTGTAAGTCCTCGACTTCCTTTTCGGCCTGGTCAAAGGCAAGTCTGATTTGTTCCCGTGCAAGTTCCAACAGATAGCGGTTAATACCTTCCAGGATAAAGTCAACCGCCGTGTTTGTCATGGGTATACTGCTTTCAAGGGCTTTTCGATAGGTGTCGGTATTGATATGCGGCTCTTTCAAAAAGACAAGGGTGACGCCCCTGTTGTAAAGCTCCTCATAGACTGTAAATCCTTCTTCTGCGTTACGGCTCATACGGCTTACGCTGTCAAAAACAATCGTGTCCCCGGTCTTGACCGCTGCAAATAGCTTGTTCCATTCCTTGCGGTCAATCTTTGTTCCGGTATAGGCTTCCTGCACAATCATAGCGCTGGGGTATTCCCGCTCGATATTCCTGACCTGCCGCGCAATGCTCTGCGCTACGGTGCTGATTCTGGCATAGCCGTAAACGCTCATAAGTGTGTATCTCCCATCTCAATGTGTCTATTCTAACGTTCATTAGATTTGATACTAATAATGTATCACGTTCGGCGGCTGAAGTCAAGCAGTTTTGATACTTTTTAATAAAACGTCAATTTTAATACCAAAAAGACACAAAGAGGGAGAGGCCACAATAGCCCCTCCCTCAAGCATTACACTGAATAATAGTTTTTTGCACATGCCTTCTGCTCCAGTTCTTGGTATCTGTCAGGTTCTACCCACTTACCTAAATTCGCCCGGTATCGCTTTATGTCGCCAATATACATAGGTTCGGCGCTCGGTTCATCCTGGGCTTCTAGCGCTGTCGCAAGGGTATATTCTCTGTCTGACGCATCTTTGGGGTGTAGAAGGTTGATTTTCGTTCTCAGGTCATCACAATAGGTACAGTGCTGCCGTTCGTGTGCATGGTTATACTCCAGCACTCTTTCCCATATGGGTTCCCATGAGCCACAAATTCTTATACCTCTGCACTCATAGTCCATATCACAAGCTAAACCGGGCAGCACCTCCCCATAGGCGTTAAGGTAAATGCCGCAGCATACAACTTTTTTGTCTGGTCTCTCCAAGTGGTAGCTATCGAAAAATTTACACATCGGCTTATGGTCAGCACTCAATACCTCAATCTGCTGTATCATGTACGTTTCCCCGGTCAAGGTATAATCAATGGTATCTTTCAGCACTGCAGCCCTGCCTTCATTTTTAGGGGCGTTCCCATGCGACACTCTCAGCACCTCTGCATAGCTTCTAAGTGCATTCTTATAGCGAATATAGTTCGCCTTGCATATTTCTTGGGATTCGTGGTAACGGTCGAGCGATACTCCTATCTGCACGCGCCACGGTTCCCGCTCCATGCGCCCATATCCGTATTGCTGCGTCAGATGCGTTATCTCAGAGAAACGCTTGATGATGGTCACAAGCTCTTCTTCATAATGCCGCCCGTTAGTTATGATCTGCACTCTCATAAGCGGAATACCGCGCTGCGCTATACCGTTGGCAATGTGCCGAATCGCTGGTAAGTTCAATGTCGGTTCGCCGCCTGTGATTATCAGCCGCCCTATGGCCTCCGTCTGATTGAGTACGCCGTCAATATCTATATTACATAAATCGACATTCTCCGCATCCCCGCGCAAACAATGGGGACATTCCATATTGCAGCGCCTTGTTACCTCAAAAGCCAGTTGGTTAAAAACGATCTTGTTCACTCTATACCTCTTTCAGCGTTTCCAACGCTTTCATTGCCGCCGCTACTGCTTCATAATCAAGCCCCGGCTCGATTTCATATTCTGCGCTACACAAGTTATATCACTTCCTTTTGATTAGATTTCCGGCATATCGTTGAATGCCCCGTTACTGTACTTGTAAAAGCTGGGCAGCGGTTCCGTAGGTAACTTTGCAAGGGGATTATTTTCCGCCCCTGGTCTACAAGGGTCAGCCCAATAGGAGAGTAAGTTGTCTTTTTCCGGCTCTTTCGTCAAGTACCCCGCCGCCTCTGCTTTCTTCTTAAACTCGTTAAAGCACTTTCTATATTCTTCCTCGCCCTTGCGGGTAAGATCAAAAAAGAATCGGCGCTCATAGTGCTGGTTGTCCTGATCAAAACCGCATTTCACCAACAATTTACTTACATCATGGCGGTATGCGGTGTAAAAGAAAAATGGTTCTTTTATGCTGTTCCTACGGTCGCCAAGAGATGTATTGGTATTCCCGTGTACCAATGCAAGTGCATAAAGGCAGTTGTTGCTTTTGTTCTCGGTCAAATGGTCAACTTCCAGTTCCATAGTGGTAAAATATTTGTGTGCTGCTAAAATAGCTTTTTCTGCTTTTACGTTATCCGGGATAAGGCCGTGACGGTATGCCCATACGATAGTTGCAAAAGGCACTATTACTGCCCTGTACAACTCTGGTGTTGCCGTAAAAAGGTACACATTGTATTTTGGGTTATCGCAATCCGGTTTGATCTTGTACGGCATAAAGCCCTTGTCTACCAGATAGCTGCACATTCTGGCCCGTTTGCAAACATAGGTTCTACGTTCCAATATTCGCGCCTCCTTCCATCTAAATGTTGCTTCTGTTGTTGTTTGTTCTCACCCCCTGATTTTGGCACAAAAAAAGTCGCAACGAATAGAGACTACTTATAGTCCAGTCTCCATTACGTTACGATTTGCTGTAAGCGCTCCGCACACGGTGCGCATCAAGTATTCAATTTATAATTGTATAATAGCACATTTGAGTTATAATTTCAAGCGTTTTCTTGACTATTTCGCATAATTTTTCCCTATTTTTATGCTTACAGAAAGAAACCCAAATCTGCTAACCACAAAAATAATTTTTTGTTCGTTTGCTGATTCGGACAACTCCCGTCTGTAATCGACATTAGAGCATTTCCGTCTAGTTCGGGCTGACGTTCGGGACATTACTGTTTATAGTCGGATATTTCGATTGCTTTAGCAAGCTAAAGTGTTGTAATTTTAGGGTTCGGGGCTGGTTATTGTATGAATCGGTGTGGCGTGTGATGTTTTCTTCTAATATACCCTCTACAAGCCATTCTGAGCCGTTATAACGGTATATCTTTCACCTTCCGCCATAAAAGCGCTTACAAGGGCTTCTGTGTGGCTCTGAGTGGATACGTGATGTACGAGACCTACTAAGACAATATTCCAGCTATCTGGCATAACTGAAAATGTAAATGCTCCCCCCCGGTAATAGAATGCTATAGCAAAACCCCCGGACATAGTGCCGGGGGCGTTGCTGTAGCCGGTCATGCTGTGGCAACTCTGGAGCTGGTATGGCGCTTATGCCTTGTAGCTTTCTTCCAATCAATATAGTGCGCCGTCCAAATCCCCTCCCAATACGGATCAAGCCCAATACAGCCGGGGGTAGCCTGCCCCTTATCAAAAAACAATTTGTTCAAAATGGCGTCGATCTCTGCGTCAGTAGCTTCTACCATGGCTTTGGCCTGCTTTCCGTTCCTCTTATCCGCCGTTAAAATGATGCTGCATTGTGTGGGCTGCACATTTAAGCGAATACGGGCGTTACTGGTGCCGTCAAACTGTTCCGGCATGGAGCCATGATAGGATAGCTCTATGCTATCTTTACTGGTGCTGTGGTGGCAGTTGATTTTGTCCATATCCAGGGAAAAACCGCCGTATGTCTGAAGCATGGTGTCTTGAAGTTTCATTTTGAACGCTCCTTTATTCTTATTTGAAAAGCGGCCTACTATATTTACAGAAAGAAAACCGCTTTTGCTAACATGGTAAATTTTGTTTGTGCAGTTTATGCAGAAAAAAGTCGTTTATTTTATCTATTCTCACAAGTTCATTAGTACGCTTTTCTGCTTTGCTATGGCTACAATTTCGTCATCTCGCAAGCTATTAAGGTAGGTTTGCGTGATCTGAATATTCTCGTGCCCTAATAACCGTGATATGGTGTATAGGTCTGTCCCCATTTTTACTTGCTGCTGTGCAAAGAAGTGTCTGCACGTGTGGGGGCTCACTCTTATGCCCTCTATCCCGCTCCCATGCCGCTTAACAATATGCTCCACCGCCGAATTAGTCAGCTGCCGCCCATGAAATGATAAAAAGTAATTGTTATCTGTTGCTTTTAATATAAAGTAATCATCCCTTACATGATTATACTTTACCATTGCTTTATAAAGTATCGCCGTAATAGGTACTACTCTCTGCTTATGTCCCTTCCCATTTGCAATAACAATAAAGTCCTCATGTATATCCTCTGGCCTCATACAGCATAGCTCCCAGCACCTGATACCAGTCTCAAATAGCATTGTTAATACTGCTCTGTCCCTCACCGCCATATAGTCGCCACCGCTACAATCGTTCAACATAGCCCGCACATGGTCTGGCTTAAAGGCAATAATAACCGGCCTCTCCTCCTTGCACCACTTAAAATTATGCTTTGTGTTGAATCCGCCCATATCCTCATCATAGCAATACTGAATGAAAGACTTGATTGATTTCAGCAACCCATTGACATATGTACCCTTGCGTCCCCTATCTACCATGTATTTTGCGAATTGCCGCACGATAGCCGGGGTTAAATCCTCCAGCTTGTTTACCCTCGCATTTTCCTCACAATAACGCAAAAAGAGACCAAGGTTAGTACGATACCCCTTGATAGTCTTAGGGGTGTATTTCCTAACCTCGATCTCTATTAGATAGTCCTGTATAGCTGCCGAAAGACGCATAGCATTAGCCTCCACTGTATAGCACAATAACAGGTCTAATGTATAGCATCGCTCGCCGGATTTTCGATTTACTCAAGTAAAGCCGCTCGTTTAGAAAGTTGCAAAAAGCCGAATATCCAGACGTTTTTCGCTGGTTTCCAGCCAAATCACTCCTGCTCCCAGTTGTGCCAGACGTTCTGCACGTCGTCGTTCTCCTCCAGGAGTTCGATGAGCTTCTCCATATTCTTGATATCTTCCTCGGATTCCAGCTTGATGTAGGTCTGGGGCACCATCTCCACCGCGGCGTTGACAAAGGAGTAGCCCTTGGCCTCCAGAGCCTCCAGCACGGTGCCGAAGGCATCGGGGCCGGTGGTGATCTCAAAGCAGTCGCCCTCGGCGTTCATGTCATCGGCCCCGGCGTCAAGGGCATCCATCATCATGGTGTCCTCGTCCAGGTCCTCTTTCTCAATGATGATGACGCCCTTCTGATCGAAGGACCAGGACACACAGCCCGTCGCGCCCAGGCCTTTGCCGTACTTGTCCAGCAGGTGCCGGACCTCTGGGGCGGTGCGGTTGCGGTTGTCGGTGAGAGCATCGACGATAATGGCCACGCCGGAGGGGCCGTAGCCCTCGTAGGTGACGTTCTCAAAGTCGTCGCTGTTGCCGGAGCCCATAGCGCGGTCAATGGTGCGCTTGATGTTGTCGTTGGGCATGTTCACCGCGCGGGCCTTGGCGATGACAGTGGCCAGGCGGGAGTTGTTGTTGGGGTCGCCGCCGCCGCCCTGCTTGACCGCCACGATCATCTCACGGGCGATCTTGGTAAAGGCCTGAGAACGCTTGGCGTCCGCGGCCCCCTTGGTCTTTTGAATGTTATGCCATTTGGAATGTCCCGACATAAGATCTGTCCCTTCCTGAAAAGTTGCTCATTCAGTTTATCATATCAATCCCCATTTTGCAACGGTCAAAGGGAATAAAATACCTCTTTGTGCCGTTTGGAGGAGAAAATCTCCACTTCCCGGAACGCGCGGCTCAGCCAGTCGATCAGCACCGGGCATACCACGTTCTCCGTGGAGAAGTGCCCTGCGTCGATGAGGTTGATGCCCATGGCCCGGGCGTCGAGAAAGACGTTATACTTCACATCGGCGGTGACAAAGGTGTCGCAGCCCAGCCGGAGGACGTCCTCCAGCATGTCCCCGCAGGCACCGCCGCCCACCGCCACCCGGCGCACCGGACGTCCGGCGTCCTCCAGGCGCAGGCCCTGCGCGTCCAGCCGCTCCCGGACAAAGGCGGCAAACTCCGGGAGGTAGAAATGCCCCGGGGCCGTCCCCACCCGGCCGATGCCGTAGTTGCGCCCGGCGGCGTCCACTCCGTCAGGGTGGAGCTGCTCCACATCGGTGAGCTCCAGCCGCTTGGCGAGAGCGTCGTTGACCCCGCCCGCCACTGCGTCCAGGTTGGTGTGAGCGCAAATGGCGGCGATCCGGTTCTCGGTCAGCGCCAGCAGACACCGCCCCGTGGGATCGGCGTCGGTGACGCTCCGGGCCGGACGAAAAATCACGGGGTGGTGGGAGACGATGAGCTGGCACCCCAGCTCAGCGGCCTCGGCCGCCACCTCCTCGGTAATGTCCAGCGCCACCAGCAGCCGCCGAACCTCCGCCTCCCTCCGGCCCACCAGGAATCCGGCGTTGTCAAAGGACATCTGCATGGAAAAGGGTGCTCTGGAATCCAGATACCGGTAAATTTCCGCTACGCTTGCCACTGACGCCACTCCTCTCTCATCCGCTCCACTTCCTCCGCCGCGGCCTCATACCGCGCCCGCTTGGCCTGATCCTCGGCCCGCTCCGTCCGGGAGAGGCCCTCGGCCGCCCGCCGGAGCTTGCCCAACTCCTGCTCCAAGTACCGCTCCCGCAGGGGGCCGTCCTCTCCCCTGCTCTGCCGGCCCACCCAGATCTCCCCCTCGGTGAGGGGAGGCATCTCCCCGGGCTCGGCCAGCAGTACCACATAGAGGGTCTCCCCCTCCTCCACCAGCGTTTCCCGCCGGATGGCAAAACCGTGCCCGGACAGGTAGCGCCGCAGACCGTCCAGTCCGCTCATGGGCTGGAGGATGTACCGGTGACCGCTCTCCCCGGTCCAGGGGGCGGCGGCCAGAATCTCCGCAATGGTTTCCCCGCCCATCCCCGCGACGGTGACCGTCCGCGCCTCCTCGGATCCAATGCCGGACAGCCCGTCGCACAACCGGAAGGAGATCCGGTCGGCCACCGCCCAGCGCTCGGCCAGTGCTCTGGCCCGGCTCAGAGGGCCGGGGCGCAGGTCGGAGGCCACCGCCCGCTCCACCACGCCGTGCTGGATGAGCCACACGGGGAGCCGTCCATGATCTGTGCCCACGTCGGCCAGACGGGTACCCTGCGGCACCAGTTCCGCCACGGCGGCCAGCCGCGGGGAGAGAGAAAAGGGTCGTTTCATGGGGAACCTCCAAACTTGACATGAAAAATGGGAATGACAAAAAGGAGCGGCGCTGCCGCTCCTTTTTCGGACTGTGAACTTACTGCTCGACGGGAACCAGTTTGTTGATCTCCGCCAGCAGAGCGTCGGCGTCCACGCCGTGGACCATGCAGGCCTGCTCCACGGTCTCGCCCCGGGAAGAGGGGCAGCCCAGGCAGTGCATGCCGATGGAGAGGAACACGGGAGCGGTCTGGGGCGCAATGTCCAGAATGTCGCCGATAATGGTATCTTTGGTGATCTGAGCCATAATAAATAACCTCCGTAAACGGTAAAATCAGTGATACAAAGATATTATACCCCGGCTGTAGACTTTTTTCAACAGGAAAATCAAAGCCGGACCGGCTTTTTTAAAAAACCGGTCCGGCGTTTTTTTATGTACGGGGATGGGCCTTGTTGTACACGTCCTTCAGCTTCTGGTTGACCACCTGGGTGTACACCTGGGTGGATGAGATGTCGGCATGCCCCAGCATCTCCTGAATGGAGTGCAGATCCGCCCCGTTTTCCAGCAGATGGGCGGCGAAGGAGTGGCGCAGGGTGTGGGGCGTGATGTCCTTCTGGATGCCAGCCAGCTCCTGATAGTGCTTGATGATCTTCCAAAAGCCCTGCCGGGACATCCGGGAGCCGTTCATATTCACGAACAGGGACGGCTCCTCCGGCTGTTCGATCATCTGGGGCCGGACGTGGCGAAGATAGTCATCCAGCGCCCGGACCGCCGTGGGGTAGAGAGGGATGATCCGCTCCTTTTTGGCCCCCGGACAGCGGAGGAAGCCGGCACTGAGGTTCAGGTGTTCCACGTCCAGCCCGATCAGCTCGCTGACCCGGATACCCGTGGCATACAGCAGCTCCAGCATGGCCTTGTCCCGGCAGCCCTTGGCGTCCCGGGCGTCAGGCTGCTCCAGGAAAAGTTCCACCTCTTTGCTGGTGAGGATCTGTGGCAGCTTACGCTCCACCTTCTCCAGCGCCAGCCCCCTGGCGGGATTTCGGGAAACCGCCCCCACGGACATGAGGTAGGTGTAAAAAGACTTGAGAGCCGCCAGCGCCCGGGTGGCGGTGGCCACCGACTTGCCCAGGCTGAGCAGGTACCGGGTGTACCGCTCCACATCCGCCTGGGCGGCCTTCTCGGGCGTCAGCTCCTCACTCTCCAGCCAGCGCAGATACTGCCGGAGATCCCGCAGGTAAGAGCTGACGGTATTGTCGGAGGAATGCTTTTCTCCGGACAGGAACGCCCGGTATTCCAGCATCAGATCCATCCGCTCTCACCTACTTTTCTTCCTGAATTTTCAAGACAACACAGACACAGCCCCCATCAGCAGAACGGGGACCAGATAGCGCTCCATGAGGACGCAGACACACAGCGCACCGGCGCACAGGCCGGAGCGATAAAAGAATTCTCTGTGATAGGGCAGCTCTCTGCACCCCTGTCCGGCAGGGCGGGCGGCCAGGCTCCAGGCGTTGGAAAAGCTCTGCACCGACAGCAGCAGAAAGACCGGGATGGACACCAGTCCCGTGACCCCCAGCAGCAAAAAAGCCGCACTCAGCCCCGCCCTGCCGTAGACCCGGGCGAAGGAGGCGATGGAAAAGGCCAGAAAAAAACCGCGGAGCGAGGAGAGCACCGGGACCCCCAGCAGTCCCAGCCCCGTAAAGGCAAACAGAAACGCGGCCAGGGGCCAGCGAACGGTCCTCCAGATGAGTCCCGGCCATGCGGGAACACTCAGCTGCCCCTCCGACGCCGCGGCCAGAAACTGTTCCAGATAGGCGCGCAGGGCCTCATCTCCCCCGCCGCCGGAATGAAACGCGATCCAGCATCCAAAGAGCCCACCCAGCGCAAAAAAGACCGCCGTCACGACGAGGGCCGGGGTTCCCTCCGCCGCCGGGGTCCCCCAAATTCCTGCGACCGCTCTGCGCATTGACCTCACCTCCATGGCACACTCTATGCCGAAGTGGACAGGTCCATGCCTCAAAAAGGGGCTCTCAAAGTGTTTCTTATTTTAATCTACTTTCCCCACCCGCGCAACCCCTTTTTTGAAAAAAATTATTATGTTACAATATTATGTAAATATTATTATGTAAAGCTTTGAGGGAAACCCCTTCTTCCCGTAAGAGGCCCAAACGCACTCTTCACGAAAAAAGCACATGATGTGGTGCTGTTCCCTCGCTTTTTGCTCAAGATACGCGGTTTTCACAGGGGAACGCAGGGGGTATACGCTCTGTATTGATAACAGAGCGTATACCCCCTGCGTTTGGCGCCGAATCGCAAGTCCCCGCTGAATTCTGACATTTTATGTCACCGGCAGAAAGCGGGGACACACCGTCAGCGCCGCCGCCGCTTCCCTCCCCTGCCAGAGCCGCGCCTCCCGCCGCCCAGGATGCCGGCGGCTGCGCCGCCGCACAGTGCGCCGCAGAGAAGACCCAGGCCGCCGTTTTCCGGCGTCATAGTGTCGTAAAGGAGCAGCCCCAGGGTCAGCTGAAGGAGGAACAGCACCGCTCCCACTGCCAGACCCACGAAAAGCCCTCTTCCTTTACAGCTTCTGACTGCCAGGAGCCCTCCGGTGAAGCTGCCCAGCACACACCCCACCACAGTCAAGCGCTCCTGGAGTCCGGGGTCCAGAATTCCCTGGGAGACCCCCACCGCCGCCAGGAACAGAAAGGCCAGGCAGATGAGAAAGGCAGTCCCGCCGCCCAGGAGAATGCTTTTGCAGTACCGCAGGAGCCTGGCCCCCTGCTCTTCCTCAGTTTTTCGCATAAAAAGTCCCCTCCCCGCACCGATGTTTCACAGCATCTTATGCAGGGAGGGGCGCCAGCATGTCTTTTTTACTTGGTGTTTTCCACGGACTGAGTACCCTTGCTGGACACAGACCACTTGGTGAACTCCATCCGGACCCGGTCTGCACCGGTCTCAATGACGATGGTGTTGTCCTTCACGGCACAGATGGTGCCAACCACACCACCGATGGTGGTGATCACATCGCCCACCGTCAGCTCGGAACGCATCTTCTCCGCTTCCTTTTTCCGCTTGTTCTCCGGACGAATCAGCATGAAATAGAAGATAGCGATCATCGCTACCAGCATGACGATCGTCATAACGTTCTGGTCCAAATTAATTCCCTCCATGAAAGATTTTTTATTTGCAGTGAAAAGTAGTATATCCTATCAGCCAAACTTTTGCAATAGTTTCCGGCAAATTAAATCCTGCGGTCCAATTTTTCCGAATACTCTGCCCGGAAGTCCTCAAAGGTTCCGGCGTCCAAAGCGGAACGGATCCGCTCCATGAGGGTGTTGTAGAAATGCAGATTGTGGAGCACCGCCAGGCGCATGGCCAGCATCTCCCCCGCCGCAAACAGGTGGCGCAGGTAAGCCCGGGAGAAGGACTGGCAGGCCGGGCAGTCACAGGTCGGGTCGATGGGCCGGTCGTCCAGCTTGTACTTCTCGTTTTTGAGGTTGATGGAGCCCTCCCAGGTATAGAGCTTGCCGTGGCGGGCGTTCCGGGCAGGCATGACGCAGTCGAAGAAGTCCACGCCCCGGGCCACCGCCTCGATGATGTTGGATGGGGTGCCCACCCCCATGAGGTAGCGGGGTTTGCCGGTGGGCATATGGGGTTCCACCGCGTCGATGATATCGTACATTACCCGGGTGGGCTCCCCCACCGCCAGGCCGCCGATGGCGTAGCCCTCGCAGTCGATCTTCCTGATCTCCTCCATATGCCACACCCGCAGATCAGGGAAGGTGGCACCCTGGTTGATGCCGAAGAGCATCTGATCCGGATTCACGGTGTCAGGCAGGGCATTGAGCCGGTCGTGCTCGGCCTTGCAGCGCTCCAGCCAGCGCACCGTGCGCTCGCATGAGGCCTTGGCGTAGTCGTAGGCGGCGGGGTTCTCCACACACTCATCAAAGGCCATGGCCACGTCGCTGCCCAGGCGGGACTGGATCCGCATGGACTCCTCAGGCCCCATGAAGATCTTCCGGCCGTCGATGTGGGAAGAGAAATAGACCCCCTCTTCCCTGATCTTCCGCAGGCTGGCCAGAGAAAAGACCTGGAACCCGCCCGAGTCGGTGAGGATGGGCCCGCTCCAGTCCATGAACTTGTGGAGCCCACCCAGGGCGCGCACCACGTCGTCGCCGGGGCGGAGGTGGAGATGATAGGTATTGGACAGCTCGATCTGGCAGCCGATGTCCACCAGATCGTGGGCGGAGACGGCCCCCTTGATGGCCCCCTGGGTGCCCACGTTCATGAACACAGGGGTCTGGGCGACGCCGTGGGCGCAGGTAAAAACGCCCCGTCTGGCCCGGCCCTCGGTCTTGGTCACTTTAAACACAGAAAAACTCCTTTGTCGTTGGAATGGGGCCCGGCGTTCAGGAGATGAACATGGCATCTCCGAAGGAGAAGAAGCGGTAGCGCTCCTTCACCGCCTCGGCATAGGCGTCCAGCACATGCTCCCGGCCCGCCAGGGCGGAGACCAGCATGATGAGGGTGGACTCCGGGAGGTGGAAGTTGGTGATGAGGCAGTCCAGCGCCTTGAAGCGGTAGCCGGGGAAGATGTAGATGCTGGTCCATCCGGCGCTCTCCTTCAGCGTACCGTCCTCCGCCGCCCAGCTCTCGATGGTGCGGCAGGAGGTGGTGCCCACGCAGATCACCCGCCCGCCGTTTCGCCGGGTGGCATTGATGGTCTCAGCGGTCCCGGCGGAGATCATGCAGTATTCCGAGTGCATCTCGTGCTCGGTGGGGTCATCCTCCTTCACCGGCCGGAAGGTGCCCAGGCCCACATGGAGGGTCACATAGCAGAGCTTGACGCCCATGGCCTCGATCTGTCCCAGCAGCTCCCGGGTGAAGTGTAGTCCCGCGGTGGGGGCGGCGGCGGAGCCCACCTCCCGGGAATAGACGGTCTGGTACCGCTCCGGATCCTGGAGCTCGGCCTTGATGTAGGGAGGCAGGGGCATGCGGCCCAGCTGTTCCAATATCTCCAGGAAAATGCCCTCATAGTGGAAGGAGACGATCCGGTTTCCCCCGGGCAGTTCCTTCTCCACCGTGGCAGTGAGGAGCGTTCCGTCCCCAAAGACGATCTTCTGTCCGGCGTGCATTTTCCGGCCGGGCCGGACCAGGCACTCCCACTTCCCTTCTCCCCGGTCGATGAGGAGGAGGACCTCCACCGCGCCGCCGGAGGGATCCCGGTGACCCAGCAGGCGGGCAGGCAGCACTCTGCTGTCATTGAGGACCAGGCAGTCCCCCGGGCGGAGGAACTGGGGCAGGTCGTAGAAATGCCGGTGCTCCACAGCGCCGGTCTCCTTGTTCAGCAGCATGAGCCGGGAGCCGTCCCGGCGCTCCAGCGGGGTCTGGGCGATCAGTTCCTGGGGCAGATCATAGTAAAAATCAGAGGTCTTCATCTTGCGCGTTTCCAACTTTCTCAGCGAATTTCGGTGCCGGGGTAATAGAAGGTCAATATCTGCTCAAAGGTCTTGCCCTGCTGAGCCATGGCATATGCGCCCCATTGGCTCATACCCACGCTGTGCCCCCAGCCGGAGCCGGTAACGGTGAACACGTTCTCCCCCGCCGAGGTGCTCCCCGTCGGAGCGGGCAAAAACTGTGTACCGGAGCCGGTGATGACGTAGGGGTTGCCGGTGATCCTGGCCGCCGCGCCGCTGCCGCCGATGGCATAGACGCCGCTCATGGAGGTCAGGGTCCCTCCCCCGTCGGTATAGTATACCCCGCCGGAGGTCTTTTCCGACGCCGAGACCGTATATCGCATGGACTTCAGCCCCAGCAGGTTCCGCACCCCGCCCTCCTTGGTGAAGGGCCAGCTCTTGCCGTTGGCGTCCAGGAAGGCGATAGACTTGACATTCCCTGTGGGAGTGGTGGCGGTGATCTGGAAGTCCACGATAGAGGCGCAGTTGTACCCCTTGGCCTGGAGCTTCTCCGTCAGTTGAGCGGCGGTAAAGGTCTCACTCCAGCTCCAGTAGGAGATCTTGTCGGAGACCGCGGCCTCATAGGGATCGGCCACGCCGGAGAGGTAGGGGATGGACTGGCTGCCCCAGACATTGCGCACGTCTTCAGTGCCGCCGCCGCTGGAGGAGAAATAGTAGGTCTGGGCGGGCGTTCCGTTGTACAGCACCCGCAGCCCCGCCGTCTCCGCCGCCGCCTGGGCGGTGCGGGAATCGGTCTCCCCCATGCCGTAGTAGGCCTGGCAGTGGGTGGTGGAGCAGATGTCGAAGCCGGAGGCGTTATGGCGGCCCAGATTGATCTCGTAGTAGGTCCGGGCACACACCGCCTGTGCCTTCAGTGCCTCCAGCGGCCAGCTCCGGCTCATTTCCCGGGAGACGACGCAGTTGATGTAGTCCTCCAGGGGCAGAAGGTTGGAAACCGTCAGATCTCCCCCGCCCACCCGGCGGTACTGGAACGCACCGTAATAGCGGTTCCCCTTGAACCAGGTGACGGGCCGGGTGGTGCCGTCCGTCCCCGGCTGAACGGTCAGGGATCTCTCGGCCCCGCCGTCAAACTGGAAGAGGATTTTGGCCGTGCCTGTTTTTACCACCGACACGCCGTAAGAGCTGGTGCCTGCTGCTGTGCCGCCTGCGGCGTCGGCGGCCGCCTGAGCCTCCTCCCGGGTGGCGTAGGCCCCTGTGCGGACCTGGTAGGCCCCGTCGATCCAGGCGGGAAAGCCGCCCGCGGCGTCGGCCGCAGCCCGGGCCTCTTCAAACGTGGCCGGGGCCAGGGGGAGCTGCACATGCCAGCAACCCACGCAAACATCGGAGGTGACGGCATCGGAATAACTGGTGTAGCCGTTGTAGGTCCCGTACCACACAGTCTGAGTCTTGACCACGGACACGCCGGTCTCCCTGGTCTCCCCCACCGGACAGAAGTTCCGGTCGGTGTCCAGATAACCGAAGCGGTAGCCGCTGCCGGCGTCGTTTTTCAGGTTGGCTCCGTCCAGGGCGTCGCTGCCGTAGACCAGTCCCACCAGCACGGGAACCGTCTCCGTCCCGGCCGCCCGGGCGGCGGGAGGCAGAAAGGCGCTCAAAAGTGCGGCGGTGCACAGAACCGTCAACCATTTTTGTCTCATAGTCCACTCCTTTGTCTTGACACCGCGGGGCGGTTGTGATAGTATCAGGAAAATATTCGTCAGATAGAGGCGCGGCAGACCTGGTGTAGCGCGGCGAGGGCTCCGGAGCCCTGTGACCCGCGTGAAGGAGGCGGCCGCCGAAGGGAGCGTCCTCCGGAGGGACCTTCTCTGGTCGCAGAGAGAGACCTCTCCCGACTGTCACCGGGCCCCCGGTGGAGCGCTGTCTGATTTTGACTGACGTGAGGGATGGGCGACCATCTCTGACATTATAGTACAAAATCAGCCGCTGGTAAAGCCGCTGATTTTTCTTTTTATTTCGGGAGATTCAAAGGGTATCCGTGTCATAGAATAAAAATATGGAGGTAGATGGAGATGGAGAAATTCAAGGTCGGGATCATTGGCTGCACGGGCATGGTGGGACAGCGGTTCATTACCCTCACCTGCGGCCACCCGTGGTTTGAACTCACCGTTCTGGCGGCCAGCGCCCGGTCCGCCGGGAGGCCCTACGGCGAGGCCGTGGAGGGCCGCTGGAAGCTGGACATTCCCATGCCGGAGCAGGTGCGGAACATGACTGTTCTGGACGCCGAGGCCGATCTGGAGCAGATCGCCGCCCAGGTGGACTTCGTCTTCTCCGCCGTGGATATGAAGAAGGAGGAGATCCAGGCGCTGGAGGAAGCCTATGCCAGGCACGAGTGCCCGGTGGTCTCCAACAACTCCGCCCACCGCTGGACCCCCGACGTGCCCATGGTGGTGCCCGAGCTCAATCCGGAGCATCTGGAGGTCATCCCCGCCCAGCGCAAGCGTCTGGGCACTCAGCGGGGCTTTATCGCGGTAAAGTCCAACTGCTCCATCCAGAGCTACGCCCCCGCCCTCACCCCCCTTCGGAAATTCGGGCTGGAGAAGGTGCTGGCCTGCACCTATCAGGCAATCTCCGGCGCGGGCAAGACCTTCGGGACATGGCCCGAGATGGTGGATAACCTCATCCCCTACATCGGCGGCGAGGAGGAAAAGAGCGAGCAGGAGCCGCTGAAGGTCTGGGGCAAGGTGGAAAACGGCGTCATCGTCAGCGCCGCCAAGCCCGCCATTACCGCCCAGTGTCTGCGGGTGCCCGTGTCCAACGGCCACACTGCCGCCGTCTTTGTCACCTTTGAAAACAGGCCCTCCATGGAGGAAATGAAGCAGATCTGGGCGGAGTTCAAGGGCATTCCACAGGAGTTGGGCCTCCCCACCGCGCCCAAGCAGTTCTTCCATTATTTTGAGGAGTCCGACCGGCCCCAATGCAGGCTGGACCGGATGCTGGAGGGCGGTATGGCCATCTCCATCGGCCGCCTCCGCCCCGACACCCAGTACGACTACAAGTTCGTCTGCCTGTCTCACAACACCCTGCGGGGAGCTGCCGGCGGCGCGGTGCTGCTTGCAGAGCTGCTCTGCGCCCAAGGGTACATCGGCCACCGGTAAGAAAGGATGAAGACCATGCGCGAACCTGTTTTCAGCGGCGCCTGCACCGCCATCATCACCCCCTTTGATGAAAACGGGGCGGTGAACTACGACTCCTTCGGCGCGCTCATTGAGGAGCAGATCGCCGGGGGCGTGGACGCCATCTGCGTCTGCGGCACCACCGGCGAGAGCGCCACCATGTCCATCCGGGAGCATATTGCCGTGGTGGAGTACTGTGTCAAAAAGGTAAACCGCCGTGTGAAGGTGGTGGCAGGCGCGGGCAGCAACGACACCTCCGCCGCCGTCTACCTCTCCCAGCACGCCCAGGACTCCGGGGCGGACGCGCTGCTGCTGGTGACCCCCTACTACAATAAGGCCACTCAATCGGGTCTCATCAAACACTATGAGTACATTGCCGACCGGGTGGAACTGCCCATTATTCTCTATAACGTCCCCTCCCGCACCGGGGTTTCCTTCACTGCCGAGACCTATCAGGTTCTCGCACAGAATCCAAAGATCAACGGCGTCAAGGAGGCCAGCGGCAACTTCTCCCTTCTGGCCCACACCCGGTTCCTCTGTGGAGACGACTTCTACATCTGGTCAGGCAACGACGACCAGGTGGTGCCCATGATGAGCCTGGGGGCCAAGGGAGTCGTCTCGGTGGCCGCCAACATCGTCCCCGAGGTGATGGTGCGGATGAGCCACCTGTGTCTGGAGGGGGATTTCCACGCCGCCGCCCGGCTCCAGGTGGAGTACATGGACTTCATCGACGCCCTCTTTGTGGAGGTCAACCCCATTCCCATCAAGACTGCGCTGGAACTTGCGGGCAAGCGGGCGGGCGGTCTGCGCCTGCCCCTGTGCGAGATGACCCCTCAGCATCTGGAGGTGCTGCGCGCCTCCATGGTCCGCATGGGTCTTTTACAGTAACCGCCCCGCGGAGAAAGGACGTACCAATGCTCAAGGTGCTTATTTCCGGCTGCAACGGCCACATGGGCCGGGTGGTGGCACAGATTTGCCGGGAGGCCGGGGACGTGAAGATTACCGCCGGGTTCGACCTGCTGGGCGCAGAGAATGGGGATTTCCCGGTCCTCTCCTCCCCCGCCGCTTTTTTCGGAGAGGCCGACGTTCTCATCGATTTCTCCTCCCCAGCCGCCCTGCCCG
Source organism: Candidatus Pseudoscillospira sp. SGI.172 (assembly GCF_050313575.1). Taxonomy (NCBI): domain Bacteria; kingdom Bacillati; phylum Bacillota; class Clostridia; genus Candidatus Pseudoscillospira; species Candidatus Pseudoscillospira sp. SGI.172. Next base: position 64,656 of record NZ_JBNPLQ010000006.1, read on the forward strand.
CTCTGCTGGAGTTCGGCGTGCGCCGCCGCGTCCCCCTGGTGCTGGCCACCACAGGCTACTCAGCCGAACAGGCGGCAGCCGTGGAATCGGCTGCGGAACGGGTCCCCATTTTTCGCTCGGGCAACATGTCCCTGGGCATCAACGTGCTCATGGCCCTGGTGACCAAGGCCGCCGCCGCGCTGGAGGGCTTCGACGTGGAGATCGTGGAGCGCCACCACAACCGCAAGTTGGACGCCCCCAGCGGCACCGCCCTTATGCTGGCTCAGGCTGCCGCCGAGGGGCTCCCTTATGTCCCGGACTACGTCTACGAGCGGGAGAGCGTCCGCAAACCCCGGGACAAACGGGAGATCGGCATCTCCTCCATCCGGGGCGGGAACATCGTAGGCGATCACGAAGTCCTCTTCGCCGGCCGGGATGAGGCCATCGAACTTCGGCACTCGGCCATGAGCCGGGAGGTCTTTGCCTCCGGTGCCCTGCGGGCGGCCCGCTTTCTGGCCGCTGTCCCCGGGCCGGGTCTGTACTCCATGAAGGATCTGGTGGGGCAGATCATCTGAATCAAAAAAGAGCTGTGAACGATACTGTTCACAGCTCTTTTTGCATCCGGTCAGTCCTCCGGCACGGTGTCCGGCTCCTGGCCGTCCGTCCTGGGAGGCGACACCGGCTCGCCGCTGGCGTTGATCCCCTTCTTCGCCAGACGGGCATCCGCCCACTCCCTCATCAGGGAGTAGAGCACCGCGAAGGTGGGCACGCCCAGAAGCATCCCGGGGAAGCCGAACAGTCCACCGCCCACTACGATGGATACCAGGACCCAGATGGCGGAGAGGCCGGTGCTGTCCCCCAGGATCTTGGGGCCCAGCACGTTGCCGTCGAACTGCTGAAGAGCCACCACCAAAATCCCGAACCGCAGCGCCGCCCAGGGATCCACCATGATCAGGATCATGAGGCAGGGCACCGCGCCGATGATTGGCCCAAAAAAAGGAATGATATTGGTCACGCCGATGATGACGCTGAGCAGGATGGCATACGGGGTACGGATGGCGGTGGAGAGCAGAAAGCAGAGCACACCGATGATGGCCGAGTCGATGAGCTTGCCGTTGATGAAGCCCACGAACACCTGGTTTGCCTTGCTGCACACCCGGAGGATGTGGCTGACACCGTTGGCGGGAAAGAGCGCGTAAATGAGCTTTTTCAGTTGCCTGATCAGCCGGTTCTTTCCCGAGAGCATATAGATGGAGGCGATGACGGCGGTGACGCCGGTAATGACGCCGTTGCCCACAGCCATGCCGAAGTTAAGGAGATTGGGTACGGCGGACTGCAGAAACTCGGTGGCCTTTTGGATGATCTCGTTGTAGGAGGAGATCAGATCCGACAGTCCCTTTCCCTCCAGATCGAAACGCCGGACGATTTCGCCCACCAGCTGATCCAGATTTTCCAGGTAATAGGACATGTTGTTCATCAGGTTGAAAATGCTGTCAAACACCTGGGGCAGGACCAGCTGCAGCAGGAATGCGATCACAGCCACAGCCAGCAGGAACACCGTGAGGATGGACAGGCCCCGCCTGCATTTGAACCGGCGATAGACCTTCCGCTCAAAAAAATTGGTGGGGGTACTGAGGAGGTACGCGATCACAAACCCGAAAATAAAGGGAGAGATCACCGTCAAAAAGGAACGGATCGCCCCCCGGACCTGCGGCAGATGGGTCAGGCCCAGGTAGAGCAGGATTCCCACGCAGACCACCACCAGATTGGACAGGCTCCTGCCGTCCAGCTGGTACCATTTTTGTTTGCGCAACTTGCTCACCCGCCTTTTCCGTTCCATTGTATCATGCGCGCCTTATTCTGTCACGACCCGGTGAAAAACTTTCTTTCCTTTTTTCAGCATCAGGCCGTCCCCGCCGAAGGCGGCGGAGTCAAACCGGGCGGCGGGGTCGGAGACCTTCTCGCCGTCGGCCTCCACACCTCCCTGCTCCACAAGACGGCGGGCCTCCTTTTTGGAGGGGGCCAAACCGCACTTCACCATCAGATCCAGCACGCCGATGGCCCCGTCGGAGAAATCCCAGGCAGTCAGGGCTGTGGTGGGCATGTTGGCTTTGTCCCCGCCGCTGGCGAAGAGGGCCCGGGCGGCGTCCTGCGCCTTCTGTGCCTCCTCTTCCCCGTGGACCAGCTTGGTCAGCTCAAAGGCCAGGATCTCCTTGGCGGTGTTGAGCTGCGCCCCCTCCCACTTGTCCATCTCGTCGATCTGCTCCAGCGGCAGGAAGGTGAGCATTCTGAGGCACTTCAAAACGTCGCCGTCGCCCACGTTGCGCCAGTACTGGTAGAAGTCGTAGGGAGAGGTCTTGTTGGGGTCCAGCCACACCGCGCCGGAGGCGGTCTTGCCCATCTTCTTTCCCTCGGAATTCAGCAGGAGAGTGATGGTCATGGCATAGGCGTCCTTACCCAGCTTGCGGCGGATAAGCTCGGTGCCGCCCAGCATGTTGGACCACTGGTCGTCGCCGCCGAACTGCATGTTGCAGCCCACGCTCTGGAACATGTGGTAGAAGTCGTAGGACTGCATGATCATATAGTTGAATTCCAGGAAGGAGAGCCCCTTCTCCATGCGCTGCTTGTAGCACTCGGCCCTGAGCATGTTGTTCACTGAGAAGCAGGCGCCCACCTCCCGTAGCAGATCCACGTAGTTGAGCTTCAAAAGCCAGTCGGCGTTGTTGAGCATCATGGCCTTGCCCTCGCCGAACTCGATGAAACGCTCCATCTGCTTTTTAAAGCAGTCGCAGTTGTGCTGGATGGTCTCGGGGGTCATCATGTTGCGCATGTCGGTGCGGCCGGAGGGATCGCCGATATAGCCGGTACCGCCTCCGATGAGGGCGATGGGCCGGTTGCCCGCCATCTGGAGCCGCTTCATCAGGCACAGAGCCATAAAGTGGCCCACGTGGAGAGAGTCGGCGGTGGGGTCAAAGCCGATATAAAAGGTGGCCTTGCCGGAGTTGATGAGCTCCTTGATCTCTTCCTCGTCGGTGACCTGGGCGATGAGCCCCCGGGCCTTCAGTTCGTCGTAGACAGTCATGTTGCGTTCTCCTTTTCTTTCTGGTTGTTCGCAGGGGGCATACAAAAAGCCCCCTGTCCCTGGGGACAGAGGGCGTCAATACGCGGTACCACCTCTGGTTCGCCGCCCCCTCACGGGAAGCGGCCTCAGGCCGTGCTGCACACGGCTGCGCGTTAACGGGCGTACCCGGCCTCCCCTACTGCGCACAGGCGGTTCGGAGGGCGGCTCAGAGGGGTATTCGTCCGTGCCCGCCCTCCCCCTCGCACCAAAATGGGGTCTCTCTGCCCGACGGGATCACGGCTTACTTTTCCTCATCATCGCTGTATGAAACATTATAATATGCCTTTTCCGGTTTGTCAACTCGGCAGCTTGACAAGCGTCCCTGATTTCCTTAGGATAAAAGAGACAAAAAAGGAGGAATTTTGATGCTGTTTATCTGTTACGCCAAATGCTCCACCTGTCAGAAGGCCAGGGCCTTTCTGGAGGGGAAGGGCGCGGCCTTTGAAACGCGGGAGATCAAGACCGACCGCCCCACTGTCCCGGAGCTGCGCGCTTGGCATGCCCTCTCGGGCCTCCCTCTTCGAAAGCTCTTCAACACAAGCGGTCTGCAGTACAAGGCCCTGGGGCTCAAGGACAAGCTGGACGCCATGACCGATGACGAGCAGTATGAGCTGCTGGCCTCCGACGGGATGCTGGTGCGCCGCCCCATTCTGGTGGGGGACGGCTTCGTTCTGTTCGGATTCCGGGAGGCGGACTGGGCCGAACGGTTCCCGTCATAAAAACCCATAAAGAGATTGCATTTTTTGACGGTGCAGGGTAAAATAACCTTTATGATGTAAAAAAGGAGCGTGTGTGCCATGCCGGAAGAGAACAAGCCAGTCATGGGCCAAAACTTTATTCACGATTTCATTGATGAGGACATCACCCAGGGCGGACAGTACGCGGGCATGAAGGTCCACACCCGGTTCCCGCCGGAGCCCAACGGATATCTTCATATTGGCCACGCCAAGGCCATTTTTATCGACTTCGGGACCGCTGAGAAATATGGCGGGCTCTGCAACCTGCGCATGGACGACACTAACCCCACCAAAGAGGACGTGGAGTATGTGGACGCCATTCAGGAGGACATCCACTGGCTGGGCTACGACTGGGGCGACCGCTTCTATTTTGCCTCCGACTACTTTGACAAGATGTACGAGTACGCCGTGGAGCTCATCAAAAAGGGCCTGGCCTACGTCTGTGAGCTGACCCCGGAGGAGTTCAAGGCCCATCGGGGCGACGTGGGCACCCCCGCCACCTCCCCCTGGCGGGACCGGCCGGTGGAGGAGTCTCTGGACCTCTTCGCCCGGATGAAGGCGGGCGAGTTCCCCAACGGCAAATACACCCTGCGGGCCAAGATCGACCTGGCCAGCGGCAACTTCAATATGCGAGACCCCGTGATTTACCGCATCAACCATATGCACCACCACCGCCAGGGCGACAAGTGGTGCATCTACCCCATGTACGACTTCGCCCACCCCCTGGAGGACGCCCTGGAGGGGATCACCCACTCCCTGTGCTCTCTGGAATTTGAGGATCACCGCCCCCTTTACGACTGGGTCATCGCCAACTGCCCGGTGCCCTCCAAACCCCGGCAGATCGAGTTTGCCCGCCTGGGCATCAACTACACCGTCATGAGCAAGCGCAAGCTCCGCCAGCTGGTGGAGGAGGGCAAGGTCTCCGGCTGGGACGATCCCCGGATGCCCACCCTCTGCGGCCTGCGCCGCCGGGGCTACACCCCCGCCGCCATCCGGGACTTCTCCGAGCGCAACGGTGTGACCAAGGCCGCCTCCGTGGTGGAGTTCGGCTTTCTGGAGCACTGCCTCCGGGAGGATCTGAACCGCACCGCCCGCCGGGTGATGGCGGTCCTTCGCCCGGTCAAGCTCACCGTCACCAACTACCCCGAGGGGCAGAGCGAGACCTTCGAGGTGGAGAACATCCCCGGCAACCCCGACGCCGGCACCCGTCCGCTCACCTTCTCCCGCACCGTCTGGGTGGAGGCCGAGGACTTTTTGGAGACGCCGGTGCCCAAGTACAAGCGGCTCTATCCCGGCGGACCCGAGTGCCGCCTGAAGGGGGCCTATCTCATCACCTGCACCGGCTGCGTCAAGGACGCCGGCGGCAACGTCACCGAGATTCTGGCCACCTACGACCCGGACAGCCGGGGCGGCGACCCCGTCGACGGCCGAAAGGTCAAGGGCGCCACCCTCCACTGGGTGGACGCCGCCACGGCGCTGGACGCCGAGGTACGGCTCTATGACAACCTTTTTGCCGACGAGGCCCCCGATGCCGGAGACAAGGACTTCATGGACTGCCTCAACCCCGGCTCTTTGGAGGTGCTCACCGGCTGCAAGGTGGAGGCCGGACTGAGCGATCCACGGGTGGAGGACCGGTTCCAGTTCATGCGCCAGGGCTATTTCTGCGCCGACAGCAGGGATTCCGCCCCCGGACACCTGGTGTTCAACCGGGCCGTCAGCCTGAAGGACAGCTTCAAGCCCGCTCTCTCCTGAAAGAGCAGGCAGAGAGGACTTTTGCAGAGGCTTATCCCGCTGGGGCGAGACTGCCGAACCGGGCAGATGCGCAACCATGTGCGGAGCAAATTCTTTAGACAAGATATCAATAGAGACGAGGGGGATCTTCTCATCATGTACAATTTCCGCAACGACTACTCCGAGGCCTGCCATCCGGCCGTGCTGGAGGCCCTGACTAAAATGAACGCCGAGAGCGTCATTGGCTACGGCTGCGACGACTACTGCAAGCAGTGCGCCGACCTCATCCGGGACCTGTGCAAGGCCCCTCATGCCGATGTGCAGTTCCTGGTAGGCGGCACCCAGACCAACTTCACCGCCATCGCCGCCTTCCTGCGCCCCTGGGAGAGCGTGATCTGCGCCCACACCGCCCACGTCAACGGCCATGAGGCCGGCGCCGTGGAGGCCACCGGCCACAAGCTGCTGCAGGCCCAGGCGGCCGGGGACGGCAAGCTCACTCCCGCCCACATCCTGCCTCTGGTGGAGGAGGGCAAAAACGAGCATGTGACCAAGCCCCGCCTGGTCTACATCTCCGACGCCACCGAGACCGGAGCGGTCTACACCAGAGCCGAGCTGGCTGCCCTGTCCCAGTGCTGCCGGGACAACGACCTGCTCCTCTTCCTGGACGGTGCGCGGCTGGGCTGCGCCCTCTCTTCCCCCGCCAGCGACCTGACCCTCCCCGACCTGGCCGCCCTCACCGACGCCTTCTACATCGGCGGCACCAAGAACGGCGCCATGATGGGCGAGGCGCTGGTCATTGTGAACCCGGCGCTTCAGGACGACTTCTTCCGCATGAAGAAGCAGCAGGGCGCGGTGCTGGCCAAGGGTTGGCTGCTGGGTGTACAGTTCTACACGCTGTTGAAGGATGGGCTCTACTTCACCATCGCCGGCCACGCCGTGGAGGTCGCCCAGCGGCTGCAGAGCGGACTGAAAGAGCTGGGGATCCCCATGATGGTGGACTCCCCCACCAATCAGATCTTCCCCGTGTTCCCCGACCGGCTCCTCCCGGAGCTGGGCAAGCTCTGTACTTACGAAGTCTGGTCCAAAGCTGACGACACCCACACCAACGTCCGCTTCGTCACCTCTTTCGCCACCCCCGCAGAAAGCGTGGAGGGAATCCTCTCCGGGCTGAAGCCGCTTCTCTAAGCGGGGAGACAGAATATGAGGGACCTTCAGAATCAGATCCCCAATCTGCTCTACCGGATCGCCCAGTTTTTGGAGATCCTTGTGGGCATCATCCTGGTGGCAGCCACCTGCGTGGCACTCCTGGCCGTGGTCCGGGAGGTGGGTGCTCTATGGGACGCCGACGGCAGCGCCGCAGCATTCCACGAGTTCCTGGGCAACGCCTTCAGTGTTGTCATCGGCGTGGAATTCCTTAAAATGCTCTGCCGGCACAACATGAGCTCGGTGGTGGAAGTGGTCCTCTTTGCCACGGCCCGGCAGATGGTGGTAGAGCACACCAACCCCACCGAAACTCTGGTTATGGTCCTTGCCCTTGCCATTCTGTTTCTCATCCGCAAGTATCTCTTCATCCCCGGCCTGGACGATAAGGACCACACGGTCCATCTCCCCTTCAGCCGTCGGGAAGAGCAGGAGGGGCAAACCGTTCGCTGAATGGACAAAATGAGGCCCCGGAACAAAAGTTCCGGGGCCTTTTCTTTTATGCCTTGTCGTTGCTGCCCAGGACGTTGACGATCTTGTCCTTGACCAGCTCCTTGATATAGTCCCGGCCGTCGGCCAGGTACTGGCGGGGATCGAAGTGGTCGGGATGGGCGTCAAAGTGCTCCCGGATCCCGGCGGTCATGGCTAGACGCAGGTCGGAGTCGATGTTGATCTTGCACACTGCCATACGGGCCGCCTGACGAAGCTGATCCTCCGGTACGCCGATGGCACCGGGCATCTTCCCGCCGTGGTCGTTGATGATCTTCACAAAGCGCGCAGGCACGGAGGAAGAGCCGTGGAGCACGATGGGGAACCCGGGCAACCGCTTCTGGACCTCCTCCAGGATGTCGAAGCGCAGGTGGGGATCGGTGCCGGGCTTGAATTTGTAAGCACCGTGGCTGGTGCCAATGGCGATGGCCAGGGAGTCGCAGCCGCTCTTGGAGACGAACTCCTCCACTTCCTCAGGCCGGGTGTAGTGAGACTCCTCGGCGGAGACCTGTACGTCGTCCTCGATCCCGGCCAGCGCGCCCAGTTCGGCCTCCACCACCACGCCGTGGTCATGGGCATACTCCACCACCTGCTTGGTGATGGCGATATTCTCCGCGATGGGCTTAGAGCTTGCGTCGATCATGACAGAGGTAAAGCCGCCGTCGATGCAGTCCTTGCAGGACTGGAAGTCCGCACCGTGATCCAGGTGCAGCACAATGGGCAGGCCGGTGTCCTCCACGGCGGCCTCCACAAGCTTGCGCAGATAAACGGGCTTGGCATACTTCCGGGCCCCGGCGGAGGCCTGGAGGATGATGGGGGCCTTCACTTCGGCAGCCGCCTCGGTGATCCCCTGCACGATCTCCATGTTGTTGACGTTGAAGGCGCCGATGGCGTAACCTCCCTCATAGGCTTTTCGGAACATTTCAGTCGAAGTAACCAGTGGCATAACTCACAACTCCTTCTTTTCAATTATGCAAACTTCCGATTGTTAATCAGGCTGTCCGATCATCGTGCGCATCACGGTATATTTATCCTCATCGATGCCCTTTTTCATGCTGAGGGCCTCGGTGATGTCATAGTCCACATACAGGTCGTTCTGCATGCAGACCACCCGGTCGGTCTTTCCCGCGGCCAACAGCATCACGGCGGTGTAACCCATGTGGGTAGCAGTGACCCGGTCCCGGGCGGAGGGGACGCCGCCCCGCTGGATGTGGCCCAGGACGGTGACCCGGGTGTCCAGAGCGGTGGCCTCCTTGATCTTGGCGGCCACATCGTAGGAGCTGCCCACACCCTCGGCCACGATGACCATAAAGTGAGTGCGGCCGCTGAGTCGGGCCCGGCGGATGGGCTCCACCACGTCCTCCTCAAAATTCACCGGCTTTTCCGGGATGAGCACAGAGGTGGCGCCGCAGGCCAGGCCCACGTACAGGGCCAAATGCCCGGCCCTGTGCCCCATGACCTCCACCACAGAGCAACGCTCGTGGGACTGCATGGTGTCCTGGAGCTTGTCGATGCACTCCACGGCGGTGTTGCAAGCGGTGTCGTAGCCGATGGTATAGCTGGAGCAGGCGATGTCGTTGTCGATGGTTCCGGGCACGCCGATCACGTTGATCCCGTGCTCCGACAGGTCGTGGAGACCGCGGAAGGTGCCGTCGCCGCCGATGCCCACGATGCCGTCCAGGCCCAGCAGCTTGCAGGTGTTCACCGCCTTCTGGATACCGGCCTCCGTACGGAACTCCGTGCTGCGGGCGGAGTAGAGCATAGTCCCGCCCTGGCGGGTCAGGCCGCTGACCTTGGCGTAGTTGAGGACCTCGTCGTCGCCGTTGATGAGGCCGTTAAAGCCCCGGCGGATTCCCACGCACTCGATCCCCATATGAAAACAGGTCCGGGCCACCGCCCGGATGGCGGCGTTCATGCCGGGGGCGTCCCCTCCGCTGGTGAGGACTCCGATCCGACGCACTGCAGTACTCATAAATTCTCCTCCCAATTTTAAACAGTCAGTTCTGTATCTTTCCTGCCCAGAGCCTCCCGGTAGCGCTCCAGCACCGGCCGAATATCCTGATCGAGAAACTCGTCCACCTGCTGAGGGCAGCGGCCGATATACCGGGCGGCATCCAGATGTGCCTCGATCTCTTCCCGGGTCAGACCAAACATAGGCTCGGCGGCAATCAGGTCGATGAGGTTGTTGGGCAGTCCTTTGTCTTTCATAGTATGCCCCGCCTCCAGAGAAAGCTGACGGATCCTCTCGTGCAGGGCCTGACGGTCTCCTCCCTTTTTCACCGCGTCCATCATGATGTTCTCAGTAGCCATGAAGGGCAGTTCCTCGGAGACATGTCTGGCGATGACCTTCTCGTGGACCACCAGGCCGGAGGCCACGTTGGCGTAGATGTTCAGAATGGCATCCACCGCCAGGAAGGCCTCGGGCACCGACACCCGCTTGTTGGCCGAGTCATCCAGCGTCCGCTCAAACCACTGGGTGGCGGCGGTGACGGCGGGATTCATGGCGTCCGCCATCACATAGCGGGCCAGACCGCAGATGCGCTCGCAGCGCATGGGATTGCGTTTGTAGGGCATGGCCGAGGAGCCGATCTGATGGGCCTCGAAGGGCTCCTCCACCTCCTTGAGGTGACACAGCAGACGCAGGTCATTGGCAAATTTGCTGGCCGACTGGGCGATCCCCGAGAGGGTGGCGAGAATGGCGGCGTCGATCTTCCGGGAGTAGGTCTGTCCCGATACGGGGACCACCCGTTCGAACCCCATCTCGGCCGCGATCCTGCGGTCCAGGGCCCGAACCTTCTCGTGGTCGCCGTCAAAGAGCTCCAGGAAGCTGGCCTGGGTTCCGGTGGTGCCCTTGGAGCCCAGCAGCGCCATGTGCTCGATGCGGTAGTTCACCTCGTCCAGATCCAAGAGCAGATCGTTCATCCAAAGGGTGGCCCGCTTCCCCACCGTCACCAATTGTGCGGCCTGGAAGTGGGTGAAGCCCAGGGTGGGCAGGGCCTTGTACCGCCCGGCGAAGTCGGCCAGATAGGACAGGACCTTCACCAGCTTGTCCCGGAGGAGAACCAACCCCTCCCGCATCAGGATGATATCGGTGTTGTCCCCCACATAGCAGCTGGTGGCCCCCAGATGGATGATGGGCATGGCCTTGGGACACTGCTCGCCGTAGGCGTGGATATGGGCCATCACATCATGGCGCAGCTCCTTCTCCCACCGGGCGGCGGCGGCGTAATCCACCTCGTCGGCGTGGGCCTCCAGCTCGTCCACCTGCTCCTGCGTCACGGGCAGCCCCAGTTCCATCTCCCCCCGGGCCAAAGCCACCCAGAGCCGGTGCCAGGTGGTGAATTTCTTGTCGGGGGAAAAGAGATAAAGCATCTCGGCGCTGGCGTACCGGGAAGCCAGCGGGGTCTCGTAAATGTTTCTGTTCATCCGTTGCAGCCCTCACTTCTAAAATTTGTGTTTGCTGTATGGGCGTCACTCACTGCGCCAAAAAGCGCTCCAGCCGGTCCAGACCCTCTTTGATGTTTTCCATGGAGGCGGCGTAGGACCAGCGGACAAAGCCGGGGGCTCCGAAGCCCTCCCCTGGCACCACTGCCACCAGCCCCTGCTTGAGGAACGCGGTGGCAAAGTCCTCCGCACTCCCGATCTCAAACCCGCCGATGGTCCGGCCGATCTGCTTTTCCACGTTCATCATCACATAGAACGCACCCTCGGGGCGGATGCAGCCCACGTCGGGGATGGCGTTGATCCTAGCGACCATGTAGTCCCGCCGGGCCTGGAATGCCTCCCGCATGGAGCGGATCTGCTCCTGAGAGGCGGTGAGGGCGGTGAGCGCGGCCTTTTGGGAGACGGCGCAGGGAGAGCCTGTGGAGTGGCTGACGTAATTGGACATGACCCTGGCGATCTCCGGCTCGGCAAGGCCGTAGCCGATACGCCAGCCTGTCATGGCGTAGGACTTGGACACGCCGTTGATGAGGATCGTGCGGCGCTTGACCTCCTCCCCCAGGGCGGCCATGCAGGTAAAGTCCCTGCCGTCGTAAACCAGGCTTGAGTAGATCTCGTCGGACAAGATATAGAGGTCGTACCGGACGCACACCTCGGCCAGCGCCCGAAGCTGCCGGGCATCGTAGAGCATCCCGGTGGGGTTGGAGGGATTATTGAAGATGACGGCCTTGGTGCGGGGGGTGATAGCCTGCTCCAGCTTCTCCGGGGAGAGCTTGAACTGCTCAGACTCGGAAGCGTGAATCACCACGGGGATCCCACCCACCATGCGAATGAGCTCGTGGTAGCTGACCCAAGCCGGAGTGGGGAGAATGATCTCATCTCCCGGATCGACCAGGGCCCGGAGAGCCAGATAGACCACATGTTTGGCCCCGCTGGCCACCACCGCCTGACTGGGGGTGTAGGACACGCCGAAGTCGGCCTTGACCCGGTCGCAGGCCGCCTGCTTCAACTCCAAAGTACCGGATGCGGGAGTATACCGGGTGAAATTCTCCCGGATGGCCTGAAAAGCCGCCTCTTTGATATGGTCGGGCGTTGGAAAGTCGGGTTCACCGGCCGCAAAGCCGATCACATCCTGGCCTTCGGCTTTCATTTGCTTGAACAGGCTGTCGATCGCCATTGTTGTAGAGGCGCGTACGCCTCTGGCGATCCGGGAGAGTTCTTTCACCATTCATTCCTCCAACTCTGCTGGGGTTTAAACTGAGAATATTATAGGCGGCGACACCAAAAATTGCAAGTCCTCACCCCGGCTTTCTCCGTTATCACGCATCCCACGCCGAAAAAGGGTCTATTTTTCAGCCAAATGCCGCCAAACTGGCAGTGCCATTTCCTTTTGCGGAACAGTTGCGGCAAAAAACCGGCCCGTTTTCCAACGGGCCGGTTTTGAGTGATCAGGCTGCGGTCTTGGCGGCGCCCAGTCGGGCGCCGATGATCCGAACGATGACGGGGCTGACCACCACGTTCAGCAGCAGCTCCGCCACAAAGTTGACTCCCACCAGGACGGTGAGAACGTAGGTGGCGATATCCGCGCCGGCAGCGGTGGACCAAGCCACCAAAAAGTCGTGAAAGGGGAAAAACAGAGCCAGCAGAAAAATGCCGGTATTCACTGCAGGACAAACGATAGCAGCCAGGACAGTCCCCGCCATGCGGTTCTTTTTACCCGCCAGTGTGTACACTCCGCCGGCAGCCAGACCTGCCAGCGCACCCTTGCCCACACAGACCAGCGCGGTGAGCAGCGGGTTGGCGTTCCACATCAGGCTGCCGCCCATATCCCAGCCGGCGATGCAGGCAATGAGAACCACCACCCCGAACACACCGCCCAGATAGGCGCCCGCCTTGGGTCCGTACACGGCTGCGCCCACCACGATGGGGATGAGCACCAGCGAAATGGAAAACGGCCCGAATTTGATGAAGGAGCCCAATAGCTGGAGTACGACGATGATGGCTGTGAAAAGGGCAAGTCCGGTCAGAGTCTTGGTTTTCTGATTCATGGGAATATTACCTCCTGCTGCCGCTCCCCGATCCGGGGATGCAGCGCATCATATTTACCCACGGCGTGTTCACCGTTGAGCACAGAAAAGATCAGCCCCGGCGTCTGGATTCGGTATTTTTCTGATAGAGCAGATAAAGTCCGTCCAGAAGCAGGTCGGGATCACGGAGAATTTCACGGCGGCAATAGGGCACCACGTCGTCCGCGTAGCTGCCGGTGGCCACCACGGCGGCGGCGGGCTGCGTGGCCTCCTCCAGCCGGGCGATCATGCCGTCCACCAGGCTGGCGTTGCCGTAAAGAGCTCCGGCCCGCATGGCGTCCACGGTGTTGTGGCCCAGAATGGAAGACGGCTCGGCCAGCGAGATGTGGGGCAGTTCGGCGGCCTGCTTGGACAGAGCCTCCATTGCCACCCGCACCCCCGGCGCGATGACACAGCCTTCATAGACATTGCCCCGAAGTACGGAGAACGTGATGGCGGTCCCCATGTCCAGCACGATGACGGGAGACGGATACTTGGCGATGGCCCCCACGCTGCTGGCCACGATGTCGGCCCCCAGTTGAGCGTGCATGTCCGAACGGATATTGAGCCCGGTGCGGATGCCGGTGCCCACCACCATCGGCGCTTTTCCCATGAGCCGTTCCATGGCCCCCGCCATGGCCGCCGTCACCGGCGGGACCACACTGGCGATGATGCCGCCAGTGATCTGCCGGACGTCCACCTGATAGAGCTGAAAGATGGAAAAGAGCTGAATGGCATACTGATCCATAGTGGCGTGCCGGTCTGTGGAGAAGTTGGAGCGCATCACCAGCGTCCCCTGTTCATCGAACAGGGCCAGCAGCGTAATGGAGTTGCCGATATCCGCCGTCAGAACCACATTTCTCACCCCACTCCACAAATTTATACTCTTGTATAGTATAACACAACGGGTCAAAAATCAAGCATAAAAAAGGGGAGACGCATCTGCGTCTCCCCTTTTTGATCCAGCAATCAGAGATTACTGCTGCTCGCGCATACGAGCGAAGCACTCGCTGCAGTAAACAGGACGATCGGACTTGGGCTCGAAAGGAACCTTGGCCTCGCCGCCGCAGGCAGCGCAGGTAGCAGTGAAGTACTCGCGGGGGCCGCGGGCGGCCTGCTTGCGGGCGTCACGGCAAGCCTTGCAGCGCTGAGGCTCGTTCTGGAAGCCCCGCTCAGCGTAGAACTCCTGCTCACCGGCGGTGAACACGAACTCCTGGCCACATTCCTTGCATACAAGTGTCTTGTCTTCGTACATGATTTTACCCTCTCTTTGACTCGTTTGCCCAGGTCCGGATATATTCCGATTCGTGCTGGGACATTGTAATATTGCGTTCAGCTCATGCTGAAGTCGCCGGAAGAAAAGAATGGCGCAACCTTGCGCCGGACGCGTTGGACGGCATTGTCCACCGACTTGAGAGGCTTGCCCACCTGGGCGGCGATCTGAGCATAGGAGAGACCGTCGAAGTACAGATCCATGACCTGCCGTTCGAACCCGGAAAGCTTGCCCATCAGGGCGTTCATCCGGTTTTCCCGCTCTTCCCTGCCAATGACCACATCCTCCGGGCTCTCCACACAGGGGTGGTCAGTGCCGTAGGCATAGGATTCAGAATTCCCGTCAAACAGAGGGGGTCCAAGGGAGACAGAACGATTTAGGGGCGTATGCTTGTCTCGTGCCGCAGCTTTGATGGCGGAACGAAGCCGATTGCGGATACAGACCTCCGCATAGGTTCGGAAACCGGCTTCCTTGCCGGATTCAAACCCGCGGATGGCGGAGAGCAGTCCGATCATTCCCTCCTGGATCAGATCCTCGCTGTCGCCGCCGGCCATGAAATAAGGCCGGGCGCAAGCGCGCACCAAACGGGTGTATCGCGTGACCAGTTGCTCCTCCGCCACACGTTCTCCCGCCGCGGCCAGAGCACACAGCGCTTCATCCGAGAGTTTCTGAAAGGAAGGATTCAGCTCCATTCCAAATCTCCTTTGTTATTATACGCAGAAAAACACAAACTTGTCAAGATAATTTTATGCAGTTTATTTCCAGAAGGGAAAAGAAATCAAAGGTTTTTTATGATATTTGCCAATTTTTCTGCAAAGGCAATGGCGTTTGTCTCCTCGGTGGCCTCCACCATCACCCGGACGAGAGGCTCGGTACCGGAGGGGCGCACCAGTACACGCCCGTCCTCCCCCAGCTCCGTCTCCACCTGGGCCACCGCCCCCCGCAGAGACTCGGAGGCCATGATCTCGGTCTTTTTCTCCTTGTTTGACACCGGCACGTTCACCAGCACCTGGGGATAGCGCACGCACATCCCCGCCAGCTCGGAGGACTTTTTGCCGGACTTGTGAACCACGGCCAGAAGCTGCAGAGCGGTAAGCTCCCCGTCTCCGGTGGTGGCGTAGCGGCGGAAGATGGTGTGTCCGGACTGCTCACCCCCCAGGACAAAACCGCCCGCCTCCATCTGCTCCAGCACGTTGCGGTCCCCCACGTCGGTGCACAGCAGCTTCAATCCCCTGTCCCGGGCGAAGAGCCGCAGGCCCAGATTGCTCATCACGGTGGCCACCAGGGTCTCCCCCGCCAGTTCGCCCCGCTCCAGCAGGCTGCTGCCGCAGATGGCCAGCACCTGGTCGCCGTCGATGTCGCTGCCGGTGTCGTCCACCGCCAGACAGCGGTCGGCGTCGCCGTCGAAGGCGATGCCCAGATCGTATCCCCCCGCCTTCACCATGGCGGCCAGGTGGTCGATGTGGGTGGAGCCGCAGTCCCGGTTGATGTTGATGCCGTTTGGATCGGCGTTGATGATGTCGGTGTGGAGCTTGGGGAACCGGTCGAAGAGCCGCCCGGCGGTGGCCGAGGCCGCGCCGTTGGCACAGTCCACCAGAATGCGCATCCCGGCCAGGTCGGTGTCCACGGTGCTCACCAGGTGATCGATGTAGGCCTCCGCCTCCTGCTGGTCGGCGTAGGTCACTTGCCCGATGTCCGCGCCGGTGCACAAGGGGGATTTCTGATTGAAGAGAACGATGTCCTCAATGGCGTTCTCCAGCGCATCGGAGAGCTTGAAGCCCTGACCGTTGAAAATCTTGATGCCGTTGTGCTCAAAGGGGTTGTGGGAAGCGGAAATCACGATGCCCGCGTCCGCCTTGTTGGCCACGGTGAGGAAGGCCACGGCAGGGGTGGGGATGACGCCCAGGTGGAGCACGTCTGCCCCCGCGGAGCAAAGTCCTGCGATGAGCGCGCCCTCCAGAAGGTCAGAGGAGATGCGGGTATCCTTGCCAATGGTGAACAGGGGCTTGGTCTTTCCCGTATCCTGCGCCAGGACCTGGGCTGCGGCGCAGCCTACCTCGAAGGCCAGCTCGGCGTTCAGGTTCTCGTTGACGACACCGCGGATGCCGTCGGTTCCAAACAGTTTACCCATATTTGAGGTTCCTTTCCGTCAGGTCATATTCTGGTTTCAGAGGGTCAGCTGCTCGCCGCCCAGAAAAGCGATGCCAAGGTGTTCGTAGGCCTTGGGCGTCACGCACCGGCCCCGGGGGGTACGGGTGAGGAAGCCCAGCTGCATGAGGTACGGCTCATACACATCCTCCAGGGTGACGGCCTCTTCGTTGATGGTGGCGGCCAGCGTCTCCAGCCCCACCGGGCCGCCCCGGTAATTTTCAATGATGCTGCCCAGCATCCGGCGATCCACCGCATCCAGGCCCAGGTGATCCACCTCCAGGGCGGACAGGGCCTCGTCGGCCACGCCCCGGGTGATGACTCCACCGGCCCGGACCTGGGCAAAGTCCCGGACCCGACGGAGCATCCGGTTGGCGATCCGGGGCGTTCCCCGGCTCCGCCGGGCGATCTCCATGGCGCCGTCCCCTTCGATGGGCACATTCAAAATGGCGGCGGAGCGGGTAACGATCTTTTGCAGCTCCTCCGGGGTGTAGAGCTCCAGCCGGAGGGTAACGCCGAACCGGTCCCGGAGGGGTGCTGAGAGCTGCCCGGCCCGGGTTGTGGCTCCGATGAGGGTGAATTTGGGCAGATCCAGCCGGATGGAATTGGCCGACGGGCCCTTGCCGATGATGATGTCGATGGCGTAGTCCTCCATGGCGGGATAGAGGATCTCCTCCACCTGACGGTTGAGCCGGTGGATCTCATCCACGAAGAGGATGTCGTTCTCGGCCAGGTTGGTCAGCAGGGCCGCCAGATCCCCAGGCTTTTCGATGGCGGGGCCGGAGGTGATGCGGATGTTGACCCCCATCTCGTTGGCAATGATGCCGGCCAGCGTGGTCTTGCCCAGCCCCGGGGGGCCGTGGAGCAGCACGTGGTCCAGCGGCTCATTGCGCATTTTCGCGGCCTGGATAAAGACGTCCAGATTCCCCTTGGCCTTTTCCTGGCCGATGTATTCCGTGAGTGCCTGGGGCCGCAGAGAGCCCTCGTTTTCGTCGTCCCGGGTCAGCGTGGTGGCCACCAGGGGTTCTTCCGTCTCGAAGCCGCTGTCGGAAAAATCGATGCTCACCCGTCCCACCTCGTTTCTGTCTGATACGCCTGGACAAGTTCCACCAAGGTGTCCAGAAAAGTCTCTTCTCCAAAGGTGTTCATCTTAAGAAAGATTGCCTGACTGCCCCCCGAGGTAATGCCTGAAAGGAACAGCTCCTCCCCCTCCCCCATCAGCGTCATGGAAAGGCTTACCCGGTTGCCGCCCAGGAAGCTGTATCGCTCATAGACCCGGACGGCACAGCGAAAATTCCCGGATTCATAGTCGCTGCCGTCCTCATAGGAGGCCGACATGCTCCCCGCCAGGATCCCCTGCTCCAATCGGTCCAAAACCGCATCAAAATCGCCGTGCAGGCGGCTTTCGTACTTTGCCATTATTTCACCATCTTTTTCAGGGCCTGCTTGATGACCTGTTCCAGGGTGAGGCTGTCCAGATCGATCCCCTTGAGGGCCGCGGCGGTCTCGCTCTGGCTGTACCCCAGCACCGCCAGGGCCGCCGCGGCCTCGCTGGACTTGTTCTCCGGGATGACGGTCACGCCGGCGCCGCCGTAAGCCTCCCCCGCCATGCCGCTCAGCTGGCCCTTGGCCAGCTTGTCCTTGAGCTCCAGAATGATCCGCTGGGCGATCTTCTTGCCGATGCCGGGGGCCACGGTGAGGGTCTTTTCATCCCCCGTGATGATGGCCAGTGCCAGCTGATCCGCTGTGGACGACGACAGGATGGACAGCGCCGCCTTGGGCCCCACGCCGGACACCCCGATGAGCATTTTAAAGCAGCCAAGCTCGGACTCCGTGGCAAAGCCGTAGAGCTCCATGGCGTCCTCCCGGACGTTCAGATAGGTGTAAAGCTTCGCCGCCTTCCCCCGCTCGAGAGCGGCCAGAGTGACGGAAGTCGTCCGGCAGGCGTAGCCCACCCCGCCGCAGTCGATGACGGCCAGATAGGGGGCCGTGTGGACCACCGTGCCGCTGACGTAATAATACATATTCTCTCTCCTATTCCTTTCGCACCGCGTATCGCCCGCAGCCCGGCCGCGCCGCGTCGGGGCTCTGGAGCCGGGAGGTGTTGGAGCGGGCGTGACACAGGGCGATGGCCACCGCGTCGGCGGCGTCGTCCGGCTTGGGGACGGCCTTCAGGCGCAGCAGGCGTTTTGTCATGTCCATGACCTGCCGCTTCTCCGCCTTCCCGTACCCCACCACCGCCAGCTTTACCTCGGAGGGGCTGTACTCAAAGATGGGCACCCCCGCCCGCTCGGCGGCGGCAAGGATCACGCCCCGGGCCTGAGCCACGCCGATTCCGGTGGTGATGTTGTTATTAAAAAAGAGTTCCTCCACCGCCATGGCGTCCGGCCGGAAGGTCTCCAGTAGCTGGGCCATATCGTTCTCGATCTGGAGGAGCCGCGCGGGCAGCGGCTGGCCCGCCGGGGTGGTGATGGCACCGCAGGACAGCAGCCTCTGCTGTCCCGGTTCAGAGCGGAGCACGCCGAAGCCCACGATGGCAAAACCGGGGTCGATCCCCAGAATAATCACGTGCCTTCTCCCCTTTAGCCGCAGATAAATATATTTTATCATTTCTTTCCTCCGGGCGCAACCCAAAGGTTGGACAAACACCCCCCGACACAGGCTTCTCTTCCTGTGTCGGGGGGTGTTGAACAGATTTGATCAGGCGTGGATCATGGTGCCGCTCTCCCCCTTCATGGCGAGGGGAGCCTTTTCCAGCGAGGCGATGACTGCCCGCCGTCCCGGGCCGGACTGGGCGAAGGAGATGGCGGCCTGCACCTTGGGCAGCATGGAGCCGGGGGCAAAGTGGCCCTCGTCGCAGTAGCGCTTGGCCTCCTCCACCGTCAGCTCGGCCAGATCCTCCTGCTGGGGCGTGCCGTAGCGGATGGCCACCCGGTCCACGGCGGTGAGGATGAAGAGATAGTCCGCGCCCACCAGCTCGGCCAGCTTGGCCGAGGCGAAATCCTTATCAATGACAGCGGGGACGGTCACATAGTCCCCGTTGCCCTTCTTCACCACCGGCACACCGCCGCCGCCGCAGGCAATGACAATAAACTCATGGTCCAGCAGATTCAGGATGGACTCCTTCTCCACGATGTCCACCGGCTTGGGCGAAGCCACCATCTGCCGCCAGCCCCGCCCGGCGTCCTCGGCGTAGACTGCACTGGGATCTGCCTTCATCCGAGCCCGGGCGGTCTGCTCGTCGTAGAATGCGCCGATGGGCTTGGTGGGCTTCTGGAAAGCGGGATCCTTCTCATCCACCACCACCTGCGTCACCACCGTGGCGGCGTACCATGGCATGCCCCCTTTCCGCACTTCCCGCAAAATGGCGTTTTGCAGGTGGGCGCCGATATAACCCTGGCTCATGGCGGTGCACTCGGGCAGTGCCATGGAGGCCACCTTGTCCCCGGCGGCCGAGGCGCTGTCAAAGGCCAGTTTGATCATCCCCACCTGGGGGCCGTTTCCGTGGCTGACGATGATCTCATGACCCTGCTTGATGAGTCCCACCAGGGAGGGAGCCGCCTCGCTCAGCCGTTCCATCTGCTCAGCCGGGGTATTTCCCAAGGCGTTTCCGCCAAGGGCGATCACGATTCTTGACATCTTCCCACCCCCTGCTTCAGCGCTTGGGGTCAGGCTGCTGCTGGGTGATGCAGTGGATGTTGCCGCCTCCGAAGGCCACCTCTTTGGTCATCACTCCCACCACCTTCCGGTCTGGGAACATCTCCTGAACCTGCTGGACGGCCAGAGCATCGTTGGCGTCGCCGTACTGTGGAAGAATGATGGCGCCGTTGATGATGAGGAAGTTCATATAGGAGGCAATGCTGATCTCCCCGTTCTCCCGGGGGATGGTGCCCTCCACAGCGTCGATGGTCTCCGCCCCTTCCAGCAGGCAGGGCTTTTCCGTCAGGCAGAGCTTGTGGATCTTCAGCTTCCGGCCCTTGGCATCGGTGGCCTCGGAGAGGGTCTTGTAGGCCTCCTGTGCCTCCCGATAGAATGGGTTCGACGGGTCCTCCGTCCAGATGCAGGCCACCTCGCCGGGGGCCACAAAGCAGGCCACGTCGTCGATGTGGCCGTTGGTCTCGTCGGGGTCGATGCCGTCCTTGATCCAGATGACCTTCTCGCAGTTGAGGTAGTCACAGAGCATCTGCTCGATCTCCGTCTTGCTCATGTGGGGGTTTCTGCCCTCGGAGAGCAGACACATCTCGGTGGTCATCACCGTACCCTCGCCATCCACATGGATGGAGCCGCCCTCCAGCACAAAGCCCTCGGTGCGGTAGGAGTCCACCCCCTCGATCTCGCAGACCTTCCGGGCGATCTGGTCGTCATTGGCCCAAGGGAAATAGAGTCCGTCCACCAGGCCGCCCCAGGCGTTGAATTCCCAGTCCACCGCCCGCAGGCCGCCCTTGTCGTTAATGAGGAAAGTGGGACCGCAGTCCCGGACCCAGGCGTCGTCATTCACCATCTCGATCACCCGAATTTTTTCGGGCAGGCGGGCCCGGGCGTTCTGGTACTGGGCGGGCGAGACCAGCACCGTCATGTCCTCAAACTCCGCGATGGCCTTGGCCACCTCGGCAAAGACCGCCTGAGCAGGCTTCGCGCCTCCCCGCCAGTTGTCGTTGCGCTCGGGCCAGATCATCCATGCGCCGGTCTGCTTCTCATACTCTGCCGGCATCCGGTAGCCGTCCTGCTTGGGCGTAGTGCCAATGATACGTTTTGCCATAATCAAACCTCCTGAAATGGTTAATTTGCGTGTTTCTTTCCGCCCCGCAGGGCGATCAAAATCTCTCCCAGCGCCAGGAAAATGAGGGAGCCGATGAGGATGGGGGCCTTCTCCGACACCTCTTCCGCCGTCAGGGGCACGCCGGTGAACAGGATCGAAATGACAATGAGCACCATGGGCACCCATGCCAGCACCGCCAGCCAGCCGTCCCCGCCGGGGACCCGGAAGGGCCGGGGTGTATCCGGGTCAATCTTTCTCAGCCGCAGGAAGGCCGGAAACACTGGCAGATAGCTCAGCAGGAACATGACCAGATTGAGGGCAAAGAAGCTCCAGAAGAGTGAGGAATCCGGGAAAAACAGGTCCATGAAAACGCCCAGCAGGCACACCAGAGAGGCCACGATGCCGCTCATGACCGCAGATCCGACGGGCATGTCGTTTTTGGACCAGCGCCGGGTAAAAACCCGGGGCATGTCCCCGTTGTCGGCGGCATAGGCAGCTGTGGAGTTGACGCCCATGGACCAGGAGATCATGTTGCCGAACAGGGTGACAAGGAAGAGCAGGGCCACGCCGCCGATGAGCAGGCCGCCCGTCTGCCCGCTGATGAGAGCCACGGCGTCAATGAGCCCGGAGTCGCTGCTGATCTCGGCGGTGGGGATGGCCGCTCCAATGCCGAAGCCGGAGAACAGATAGATGGCGGCAATGACAATTCCGCCCGCCACAATGGCCTGGGGAATCTGCTTTTTGGGATCGCTCATACTGTCGGAGTAGGTGCACACGATCTCAAAGCCCAGGAAGTTGAAGATGATGACCGAGATAAAAGAGAGACTTCTCAGGTCAAAGGAGGGCAGGAACGTGCGGGGAGCCATGTTGTTGACAAAGCCGTTGCGGATGACGTACCACACGCCCATCACACCCACCAGAATGGCCAAAAACACCTTGATGACGGCGGCGATATTGAGGATCATGATGTTGTCGCACACCGGGTAGCAGGCGATGAGAGTCACCAGCCACACAAAGGCCAGCTCAATGACAATGGCAGCGAAGGGTCCCATCTCCCAGCCGGTGATGAGAGTGATGAGTCCGGGGCACATCACCGCCAGAGAGGCCATCCACAGGGGGAAGTTGACCCAGTAGTACCAGGAGGCGCGGGCGCCCCACTTGGTGCCGGGAAACGCCTTGTTGATCCAGTCGTAGAGCCCGCCGTCCCCCTGATAGGTGGTGCCCAGCTCGGAGGCGATGAGGCCGTAGGGCACCAGGAAGGCGATCATCATAAAGATCCACCAGAAATACTGGCTGTTGCCCAGGGCGGCCACCGGGGCGGCGGCCTCGGCCACAAAGACCACGCAGATGACCGACAGGATCACGTCGGTCAGGCGGAATTTTTTCTTGTCCATTTTGTCAGCTCTTTTCTATGCCGCCCCGCGCCCTTCCGGCTGCGGGGCCCGGCATCTAAAATCTAGACTCAGCGGCAGTAAATACGCTCGGCCAGGAAGGCATCCAGCTCTTCCTTGGCCGCGGCGATCTGAAGCTCGCTGTGCCCCTTACGGCAGCGGGTGAAATAGACCAGCAGGCCGCGCATGGCGGTCAGGCGGTTGCCGGCTTCCTCCCAGCACAGGGAGGAAGCGGAGTCGGCCACCTCGTCGGTGACGTCCTCACCCCGGGTGGCGGGGAGGCAGTGCATGAATTTGCAGCCAATGTTGCCCAGCTGCATCAGGTCCCGGTTGACCTGATAGTCGTGGAACACCCGTACACGCTCCTCCTTGGGGGTCTCATTTTCGTAGAGGCCGTACCAGACGTCGGTGTAGATGAAGTCGGCGCCCCGGACGCTGGAGCGGTCGTCGGTGACCTCCCAGGTGCCGCCGGAGAGCTTGCAGTTTGCCTCCAGAATGGCCTTGTGCTCCTCATTGAGCTGATTGCTCTTAGGGCCGTAGTGGACGAAGTGCATCCCCAGCTTGGTGGTGATAAAGCCCAGAGAGGCGCACACCTGGGTGCCGTCGCCCACGAACACGACCTTGCACTCCTCGGGCTTCTTGCCCCGGGGCAGGTTTTCAAAGATGGTGCACATGTCGCCGATCTCCTGGGTGGGGTGGTTGTAGTCGGACATGCCGTTGAGAACAGGGACAGAGCAGGCGTTGGCCAGCTCCACAATGGTCTTGTGGTCGATGACGCGGGCCATCACCACATCCACCAGGTGGGAGAGCACCTTGCCCGTGTCTCCGATTGTCTCGTGGCCGCCCAGCTGGATCATGCCCGGTCCCAGATACTGGGCGTGGCCGCCCAACTGGCTCATGGCCGTCTCAAAGGATACACGGGTACGGGTGGAGGACTGCTGAAAGATCATAGCCAGGTTCATATCCTTCATGAGGGGAGGATAATAGCCCGCCTTGATGGCCTTCTTGATCTCCAGAGACAGGCCGATCATGTCCAGCAGCTCTTCCCGGGTGAAATCGTTGGTATCGATAAAGTCCTTTTTATACATGTGATTTCCTCCAAAAAATTACTTGTAAATAGAAAATTTTTCTTCTTGCTTTTTCTTCCTGCCTTGTGTATCCTATTACGGAATACAAACGAACGGAGGAATGAGCGTGCGACATTTGATCAGTCCCATGGACCTTTCGGTGGAAGAGACCGACCGGCTCCTGGCGTTGGCAGACCGCATCATAGACGATCCCAAGGCGTTTTCCCATAAGTGTGACGGAAAGAAGATCGCAACCTTATTTTTTGAACCCAGTACCCGCACCCGTTTGAGTTTTGAGGCAGCAATGCTGGAACTCGGGGGCGGCGTATTGGGTTTTTCTTCGGCCGATTCCTCTTCGGCCTCCAAAGGTGAGACGGTGGCGGACACCGCCCGGGTGGTCTCCTGCTATGCCGACATCATCGCCATGCGCCATCCCAAGGAGGGCGCCGCCACGGTGGCGGCCGCCAAGGCCACGGTCCCAGTTATCAACGCCGGCGACGGCGGACATCACCACCCCACCCAGACCCTCACCGATCTATTGACCATCCACCGGCTGAAGGGCCGCCTGGATCACATGACGGTGGGTCTGTGCGGCGATCTGAAGTTCGGACGCACCGTCCATTCCCTCATCAAGGCCATGTGCCGCTATACCGGCGTCCGCTTCCTGCTGGTGAGCCCCCCGGAGCTCCGGGTGCCCGACTACATCCGGGACGACCTTGTCGCCGGCGGTTTCGACTTCCAGGAGGTGGAGCGTCTGGAGGAGGCCATCGGAGAGATGGATGTGCTCTACATGACTCGGGTGCAGCGGGAGCGGTTCTTCAACGAGGAGGATTACATCCGCCTGCGGGACAGCTACATCCTCAACAACGGGAAGATGGCGCTGGCCAAAGAGGACATGATCGTCCTCCACCCCCTCCCCCGGGTCAACGAGATCGCCCCCGAGGTGGACGACGATCCCCGGGCCCGGTATTTCCAGCAGGTGCTGTTCGGCAAATACGTCCGCATGGCCCTCATTCTGACCCTTTTGGAGGTGGAATAAGATGAACGTAGACAGCGTAGAGCGTGGGCTGGTCATCGACCACATTGAGGCCGGCCGGAGCATGGAGATCTATAAGGTCCTGGGTCTGGACAGGCTGGACTGCTGCGTAGCCATCATTAAAAACGCCCGCAGCGGCAAGACGGGCCGCAAGGACATCATGAAGATCGAGGACCGGATCGACCTCGATCTGGACGCCCTGGGGTTCATCGACCCCAACATCACCGTCAACATCATCGACGGCGGCCGGATCGTGGAGAAAAAACAGCTCAAGCTGCCCGCCACCGTCACCGACATCATCCGCTGCACCAATCCCCGCTGCATCACCTCCGTGGAGCAGGAACTGCCCCATGTGTTTCACCTGGCGGACCGCGAGCGGGGTCTATACCGCTGCGCGTACTGCGACCAGGTCCATGACCGGAACAAGCACAGCTGAATCCCCGTTCCGAAGTAGGATAACCAGCTTCTTTCCCCTCTATCCGAAATTGGGAAAAACATGTCTGCTCCAGATGCGAAACTGGGGCTGAATAAAAACGGTTTCGTAAAAAAGGACAAGGAATTGCTGTTTTGCGCAATTCCTCGTCCTTTTTATTTTTAATCGGCATCTTTTTCGGTTTCCGTTTTTTTCGGATCCTCCTCTGCGTCTATCTGCGCCTCTTCGGCTTTTTCAGCATCCTCCATGCCATCAAATTTTTCTTCTTTTAAATTTTTTCGGTCATCTGCCGGGGCCTCCTGGACTCTTAAAATTTCCATCCGGGTGGAATCATTGCAAAGCATCTTCTCCAGCGGCTGCAGTTTCGTTTCATCCCATAGGCCACACGGTGCATCTTGATCCAGCTCTTTCCCGGCAATATAATGCCCCAGGGACAGGGCAAGGTTGGACTAGATGAGGTCCATGCGGTAAGCCCCCCATATGACAGCCGAAAGAACCAGGGCGGCGGCCAGCCCAAGCAGCAGAAAGTCCACCGTCTGCATTGGGAAACGGCTGTTCAGAAGGGCGTCCAAAAATGCCTGCAGATAATCAGACATTGTCCTATTTCCTTCCTTAACTATAAAATTTTTTTAAAACAGCCCGGGAACTTCCGAACTTGCTGGGGGGCTTCCACGTCAGATTGCACTGTACCAAAACCTCCTGGATCCGTCGGAACAAAAATCGGTCAAATTTGACCTCTAAAATTGTTTGGTCGGAAGGAAACGTCTTTTTGCAATTCAACTGGGGACGGAACAGGTCAAAGCAAAGGTTACAACAGCGCAAATTGTTGTCCAGGGTGATGCGGGTATTGAAGCCGGGGTGCGTATTGGGCAGTGTCTGTAAAACAGCATTGCGCAGAGATTGACGAAGCAGTGCGACCGAGCGACTGAAAGCCGAAAACCAAATGGAATGGGTACGGTAGATGAACGCTTGCAAGGCACAGGCAGAAGAAACTGTGAAAATGGAATTGATTTACGATTGAGCGAGGAAGTCCGGGCAGAAAAACTGTTCAGACTTTTCTCATATCTTGCCAAAGTTGTGGTAGAATTGTTCACTGGTTTTATGGTATAATTTGCACAAGTAAAGAGAACGACAAGCCGGAATTTATAGAGGCGAGCATAGTATATGAGTGATTGGTTTACCGTTGAAGAAATTGATTCCCAAACATTTGCGATTAGTGAATATAAGCATTGGGAAGAAACGCACTGCTATCTGTTATGTGGTCAGGAAAGTGCAGTCCTCATTGATACCGGTTTGGGCGTTTCCAACATTAGAAAAATCGTAGATTCCTTAACAAGATTGCCCATTATGGCGGTTACAACTCATATTCACTGGGATCATATCGGCGGTCATAAATATTTTGATAATATTGCCGTACATGAGAAGGAAATGGATTGGCTATCCGTCAAGTTCCCCATACCGCTGCAAGTTGTTAAGAATAATCTGACAAAGGTTCCATGTAATTTTCCGACAGAGTTTAATATTGATGCTTATCAGATTTTTCGGGGTGAGCCGCAAAGGATTCTGCACGATGGCGATTGGTTGGATTTGGGCGGGCGGAAAATTCAGGTTATCCACACGCCGGGACACTCTCCCGGACACTGTTGCTTTTATGAACCGGGGCGAAAATACCTGTATTCCGGTGATTTGATTTACAAGGGATGCCTTTACGCCTTTTATCCAACCACTGATCCGCAGCTTTTCTATCACTCTGTAAAACGAGTGCAGAAATACAGAATAGAAAAGATTATGCCTGGTCATCACGAGCTGAACATTCCTGTTTCATTGATAAACGAAATCGAAGCTGGATTTGCACAATTAGTGAGAAACGGACAACTCAAACAAGGAAACGGACTGTTTGAGTTCAGAGAATTTCAAATTCAAATCTGAATGACAACTTCTGATTTGTC